>CANNJE010000048.1 GCA_947504605.1 Chitinophagaceae bacterium | reverse complement strand
GGAAAGTTAGTACAGATGCTGGTGCTACATTCACCAACGTTGCTAATGGCGGTGTTTACAGTGGTGCTACTACTGCTACACTTGCTATCACAGGTGCTACCGCTGCTATGAATGGATACAAATACAAAGATTCTCTTTATGTGAACTCTTGTAATAGTTTCACTAACACAAACGTTGCTACACTTACTGTTAATGCCAATCCGGTTATTGCACTAAGTGCTACACTTACCGAACTATATCCTGGTTTAACGAGCACTGTTACAGCTACTGCTGTTGCTGGTGGTACTTTCACTTGGTACAGAAATGGTGTGATCATTCCTGGTGCAACTACCAACACAATTGTTGTTGATGTGGATGGCTTGGGTGTTTACTCAGCTTCGGTTGTTAATGCTAACGGTTGTTTCGGAAGTACTACTGCTTCTATTACAATTAAAGATGCTGCTAACGATATCATGTTTATCTACCCTAGTCCTAACACAGGACAATTCCAGGTGAGGTATTACAGTGGTGCTGGTAACAACCCGCTACCTCGTATCGTTAATATCTTCGATAGCAAAGGTTCAAGAGTATTTACTAAAACTTATACTGTTAATGTTCCTTACACAAGGCTGGATGTTGACCTTAAAAATCATGGTAAAGGAATTTACAATGTTGAGTTGACTGACAGAAATGGTAACAGACTTAAAACAGGTAAAGTTTTGATTCTTTAATAGAAATAACCTTATCAATAGAAAAGGCCTCCCAATTGGGAGGCCTTTTCTATTGATAACCAATGCCAGTTTGAATTTGCAAGTACTTTTTTTGCTATAATAACCTTACAATACTTACCTTTGCCACCCCGCTAAAAAAAACCGGGATTATTTTATGTCATTTAATATTAACAAACAACTAAACGCAGAAGAACTGGAGCCACAGGCCGCTGATGCAGCACCCGCTGCTGAGCCAGCCGAAGCTACTGCGACACCAAATGTACCAGTACAGGAACCTGTTGTTGTAGTAGAAACTGCCCACGATGATTTTGACTGGAGCAGGGATAAACGCAATGTATCTTCTTATTCTGCTGAAGAAAAAGCAAAATACGATGACGTTTATGACAATACTTTTAAACAAATCAATGATGGCGAAATGATACAGGCAACTGTAGAATCTCTAACCAAAACTGACGTTGTTGTAAACATTGGTTTCAAAAGTGATGGTTTGATCTCTTTAAATGAATTCAGGGATATTCCTGGAGGCGTTAAAGTTGGAGACATCATTGAAGTAATGGTAGTAGAAAAGGAGGACAGGGAAGGAAACTTAAACCTGAGCCGTAAATCTGCACGTATTACCAGAGCTTGGGAAAGGATTGTAGAGGTTAACAAAACTGGCGAAATCGTTACAGGTTTGGTTACCAGCAAAACCAAAGGTGGTTTGATCGTAGATGTATTTGGTATGGAAACATTCTTACCAGGATCTCAAATCGATGTTAAACCAGTTACTGATTACGATCAGTTTGTTGGTAAAACAATGGAATTTAAAGTGGTTAAGATCAACGAAGCCATTAAAAATGCTGTTGTATCTCATAAAGCCCTTATTGAAAGCGATATCGAAGCTCAAAGAGCTGAGATCATCGGTAAACTTGAAAAAGGCCAGGTATTGGAAGGAACGATCAAAAACATCACTGATTTCGGAGCATTCCTTGATCTTGGTGGCTTAGATGGTTTACTATACATAACTGATATTTCATGGGGTCGTATCAACCATCCTAGTGAAGTACTGAAGATGGATCAAAAACTAAATGTTGTTGTTCTTGACTTTGATGATGACAAAAAACGCATCAGCTTAGGCTTGAAACAATTGACTCCTCATCCATGGGATACCCTTGCAGAAAATCTGAAAGAAGGTGAAGTGGTGAAAGGTAAAGTTGTAAACATCGAAGATTACGGTGCTTTCCTTGAAATCATGCCGGGTGTTGAAGGTCTGGTTCACGTAAGTGAAATTACTTGGGCTAACACTCCTATCAATGCTAAAGAATTCTTCAAATTAAATGATGAATACGAAGCTAAAGTGGTAACACTAGATAAGGATACTCGTAAGATGAGTCTTTCTATCAAACAATTGACAGAAGATCCTTGGGCTACTATCGAAAATCAATTCCCTGAAGGAAGCAAACACAAAGGCACTGTTAAGAACATTACACCATATGGTGTGTTTGTAGAACTTGCTACAGGTATTGGTGGAATGATCCATATCAGCGATTTAAGCTGGTTAAAACGTTTCAACAACCCTAACGAATACACTAAGGTTGGAAATGAAATCGACGTTTTAATCCTTAGCATCGATAAAGAAGGACGTAAACTTCAACTGGGTCATAAACAAATTGAAGAAGATCCTTGGAACAGCCTTGAAGAAACTTTCGGAGTTGGAACCATCCATGAAGGAACTGTTGTGAAAAAAGATGATAAAGGCGCTGTTGTTCAATTGCCATACGGATTGGAAGGATATGCACCAGCACGTCATCTTGCAAAAGAAGATGGTAAAACAATTGTGGCAGACGAAATAGCCAACTTTATGGTTATTGAATTTGACCGTAACGACAAACGCATTGTTTTAAGTCATACCCGTCTTTGGGAGCAAGAGAAAGAAGAAGAAAAACAAGTTCAGCAAAAAGAGAAAAAAGCGGAAGCTGATTCAACCAAAAAAGCTGTAAAAAACATACAGAGCAAAGTTGAAAAATCTACACTTGGAGATCTTAGTGCACTGGCTGAATTAAAAGCTAAATTAGATCATGATGCTGCTGAAGAAGCTGCAAAAGGAGAATAATAAATAGCCTTAAAATAAAAACCTCCCGTATAATGCGGGAGGTTTTTTTATGCTGTTCATTTAATGATGAGATCAATCAAATACTTCATGATTTAAATGTACTTTAGTCATTTCATGGAAATGATTTTGTAATTCATGCAGTGGAATTGGATGAAGTATATGTCTTCTTTCATCCCTATACCATATTTCCATAGTAGAAAAATCAGCCTCCTTAGGAATCAACATTCTAAATGCTCCCTTGGCGTATTTAACGCTTCTATCGCTTTGTAATTCCTTATGAAACTTAAGATTAACCAATTCTTCCTCCGTAACATCTAAGGCTGATAGCTGGTTCATTTCGTACCAAAATTCCTGGATACCATTGTCTACACAAACCTGTTTCTCATTGCCATTTAAATTGGTTACCTCTCCCCTCCGCTGATCGCCATCATTATCAGCAATAAGGAAGTCTCCTACTTTTAATTCATGAAATTTAATCATAACTGAAATTTTTAAGGTTATAGCAATTTAAACTATTTTTTAGAGAAAGTAATGCTGCATTACTCACCTATTCCGCCCAACTCATAACATAACCTTCATTCTCAATTTCTATGGCTGTTTTTGTTAACTGTAATGGACGAAAAGTATCCACCATCACAGCCAGTTCTTTGGTTTCTTTAGCACCAATACTTTTTTCTGCAAGCCCTGGCTGAGGACCATGTGGAATACCTGCGGGATGCAAAGTGATCATACCACGGGTTACATGCTTGCGGCTCATAAAATCTCCATCAACATAATACAACAATTCATCACTATCGATATTGCTGTGGTTATAAGGGGCTGGTATGGCTAGTGGATGATAATCAAACAACCTTGGTACAAAAGAACAAATGACAAATGTATCTGTTTCGAATGTCTGGTGCACTGGCGGCGGTTGATGAACACGGCCTGTAATGGGTTCAAAGTCATGAATACTAAAAGCATAAGGATAACAACAACCATCCCATCCTATTACATCAAATGGATGGGTACCATAATGAATGCCGTATAAAAAACCTTGCTTCTTTGTTTGAATCACAAAGTCACCCTTTTCATCAAAGGTTTTTAAATTCTCGGGAGTGCGGATATCTCTTTCACAAAAAGGAGCATGCTCCATCAATTGTCCATTCTTGCTTAAATACCTTTTAGGATATCGAATGGGTGAATGGGATTCTACAATAAATAAACGATTATCTGAAGTGTCAAAATGAATCTGATAGATACAACCTCTTGGTACAACTAGGTAATCTCCATACCCAAATTTTAATTCCCCAAAACATGTTTTTAAAGTACCACTGCCTTCATGTATAAAAATCACTTCGTCAGAATCTGCATTTTTATAAAAATAGTCCGTCATGCTTTGCTGGGGAGCTGCCAAAACTATATGACAATCGTTGTTTACTAATACCGCCTTCCGACTCTTTAGATAATCTGCTTCCGGTTTTACTTTAAACCCTTCTAAACTGCGATGTTTCAACATTTTTTCTTCTGCTATTTCCGGGGAAACATCTACCGGATCATCACATTTAACAATCAGTGTAGGAGCATACGTGTGATAGGAAATGGTATAATCATTCGAGAAACCTTCTGTCGAAAATAATTGCTCCGCATAGAGACTACCATCCGGTTTTCTAAACTGTGTATGGCGTTTATGCGGAATCGTACCGGCTTTATGATAATGAGGCATAAGTTAAATTGATAATAAATAAAATAAAATTCCGTAGCAAAGAAACCCCGTTATCAAAACTATGTCCAATAACTAATAGGGAAAGGTACTTTGCTAAAAGCTTTTCGCCAATGCAAGCATCAGGAAATAATATTTCCAGTTTCGTTTGTCGATGTAATAAGTAAAATTGCGATGAAATGGCAAAATCTAATTGATAATTGAATAATTGATAATTATCTTCATTTCAAATTTACATTTTTAAATTGAATTGCTTTGACAAGAATTGGCCTCCTTTCAGATACCCATGGTTTTTTAGACGAAAACATCTTTGAGCATTTTAAAAATTGCGATGAAGTATGGCATGCCGGGGATTTTGGCAATATGGAACTCATCAAAAAATTAGCCACTTTTAAACCATTACGGGGCGTTTTTGGAAACATAGATGATAATAGTATTCAGGCAAAATTTCCGGAAGACTTATTTTTTACCTGCGAAGGAGTAAATGTTTTTATGCGACATATTGGAGGTTATCCCGGAAAATATGCTCCTACTGTGAAAGACAAGATAATTAATAATAAAAGCGCCCTTTTTATCAGCGGTCATTCGCATATTTTAAAAGTGATGTACGATGAAAAACTTCATTGCCTACATATGAACGCTGGTGCGGCTGGTAAACACGGCTGGCATAAAACAAGAACAATTATTCGTTTTGATATTGATGGTAAGGATATGAAAAATTGTGAAGTGATTGAGCTAGGAGAAAGAGCATCTCTAAATACTTAATAAAAAGAGGCTCATTAAAAATGAGCCTCTTTTTATTTTTTTGTAATTCTTTCAATACCCTATTTAGAAAATTGCAGCACTAGTTGATCTTTGTAATTCAATTTTTTTAATATAGTATTCACGCCGAATCTATTTGTAGTTACATGCCCGGAAACCAAGGCCTTCCTATCAACTCCCTGAAAGGCCAAGGTACTACAGCTAGTATTACAAGCAAAGCAATCAGGTATAACCATGAGGCTGCACCGTAAATACCTTTTTTGGCTTTCCCTCTTGCAATGGTAATTAATACGATTGCTATTACCATCCCTGCTATATGTTCTACTGCCCAAAAGCGCATTAAACTATTTTTCATCACTTCTCCAACAGGATTGTTTTGAAAATATTTAAATCCAAAGGCGCCGGTAAAATACTGGTACAACCCAATTAACAAAGTAATATGAGAAGCAATAAGCAACCATAAACTTGTTTTTTGTAACGCTGCTTTTTTACCAAAAGCTTGTATCAGCGATAACAATAAAAAAAACAAAATAACCCAGCGTAAAAAATTGTGTAAATGAAGTAATCCACTTTCCATAAAAAATAGTTTTATTTAAATTCAAATCTACAAAAGGCAATGCAGAAAAATCAATTTAATTCTAACAAATCAAACAGGTAGATGTAAAGTAAAAAAATGCCCTGCAATATGCAGGGCATTTAATATCCTAAAACTTAATGACGACAATTGTGCCATTAGCATATTTTTCAAACTTATTCCCCTACCCAGTCTGCAATAAAAATATTAGTATCCCTTGTGCCCCCATTATTGCGGTTACTGCAAAACACAAACTTCTTTCCATCATTGCTAAACATCGGAAATGCATCGAAGCCTTTATCTCTTGATATTTTTTGCATATTACTACCGTCTAAATTGGTTAAATACATATTAAACGGAAACCCTCTTTTATACTCATGATTACTGCAAAAAATAAAATGTTTACCATCAGGTGTAAAATTAGGCGCCCAGTTGGCCTGTTCCAGATTGGTAACCTGTTTGGCGTTGCTGCCATCTGCATTGGCAATCCACACTTCCATATGAGTGGGTGCTACCAGGTTTTGAGCAAGTAACTCTTTGTATTCTTTAATCTCAGCTGGGGTTGAAGGTCTTGATGCTCTCCAAATAAGTTTTGTACCATCTGGGCTAAACCATGCTCCACCATCATACCCAAGTGAATGTGTAATTCTTTTCACTTTTTTTCCGTTTAGGTCCATTGTATATAATTCAAGATCACCATCACGCATAGACGTAAAAACCATCCTGTCTCCTTTTGGCGAAATCGTTGCTTCTGCATCATACCCTTTGGTTTTAGTTAGTCGCTTAACAATTTTACCATTGGTATCTGCTTTGAAAATATCAAAACTCTCATAAATAGGCCAAATATATTTATTTCCAAATTTTGTCCTGTCTGGAACCGGAGGACAGTCTTTGCTCCCTAGATGGGTAGATCCATAAAGAATATGTTTCCCATCAGGATAGAAATAAGCACAAGTCGTTCTACCTGTTCCTGTACTCACCAGTTTAGGCACAAAAGCTTCACCAGGTTCTGTTGGTACTTTACCCATCCATATTTGGTCGCAGGGGATTCCTTCTTTGGAATTTGTTTTTTGATAGATTAGATACTTTCCGTCATTACTAAAATACGCTTCTGCATTATCGCCCCCGAAAGTGAGTTGACGAACATTTTTGAAATGATTTTCATTTGCAAAATGAATGCTGTCATCAAATGCTGCGGGCATAGTAACTTTTTTTTCTGCATTTCCGGTATTCATCCAAATCAGTAGACTCCAGATGGGTAAGGTCAATAAATACTTCATATTAAACATTAAATTATTTACAAATAAAAGCAAATTAAGTAAAATCAACACAAAGTTAAGAGAGTACAGCATTAAGATTTGTAATAAATTTGTCATTCATACACAGGGTAACCATTACATTTGCAACAGATTATTTGTATGAAACATATATTATACCTATCGCTCATTTTATTAGTTGCCTGTAATAACAATGAGGTAGCTCAATCAAATGACGAAACGCCCCCCAAGGAAAAACAATTGGCAGATGCCATAAAACAGTTTCCCGACTCTACAATTCTCGTAGAAAACCTTGCTCAATATTATAGGGAAAATGGTAATTATGATAAAGCTATAAGCACCGTTAACAATATTTTGCATACAGACAGTTTAAATGCAAGATTTTGGGATGTAAAAGCAACACTTCATTTTGAAGTTGGTGATACCCTTTCAGCTATCAGGGCTTATGAAAGATCCATCGATATCAATCCTCAACCAGATGTAATTATCTCTTTGGGTGTTCTATATGCACAAACAAAAAATCCGCTTGCTCTAGCAATGGCAGATGGATTAATTATGGCCAATAAAGCAGCTGCAGAAAAAGAGGCTTTTTTTATCAAAGGATTATATTTTAGCAATACAAATGATAAAATAAATGCAATCTTATTCTTTGATAAATGTATAGCCATCAATTATACTTTTATGGAAGCTTATAGAGAAAAAGCTATTGCACTATATGATCTTGGTAAATATAAAGAAGCCCTTGATATATTAGACAAAGCCGTTACGCTTCAAAATAATTTTGATGAGGGATACTATTATATGGGCAGAACGTTGGAAAAAATGAACAAAGCTTCTGAAGCAATTGACATGTATCAAACAGCCCTATTATACGATCCCGGATATATTGAAGCAAAAGAAGCCCTGGCAAGATTAGGTATAAAAAACTAAATATTTTTTCTTTTTCAACATTCTAAATTACAAACCTCATCCATTAAAAAATTTCAACTCATGGCAATTATTGCACCTTCATTGTTAGCCGCAAATTTTCTAAACCTGCAGCAGGATTGCGATATGCTTAACGAGAGTCAGGCAGAATGGTTTCACCTAGATGTGATGGATGGTAGATTTGTGCCCAATATCAGCTATGGCCCAATGATTATTGAATTTATTCGTAAAACCACAACTAAGGTTTGCGATGTGCATTTGATGATTGAAGAACCGGAAAAATACGCAGAAGCATTTAAAAAAGCCGGAGCCGATATCTTAACCGTTCATATCGAAGCCTGCCGTCATCTTCATAGAAATATACAGCAAATAAAAAGCCTTGGCATGAAAGCGGGCGTTGCTTTAAATCCCCATACTCCTGTTGATAGTTTAAAAGATGTTTTACAGGATATTGACATGGTTCTAATCATGAGTGTAAATCCGGGTTTTGGTGGCCAGTCCTTTATACCCAAAACCCTTGATAAAATAACAACATTAAAACGAATGATAAATGAGGCAGGATTATCTGTACAAATTGAAATTGATGGAGGTGTAACTCTTGAAAATGCACCCGCAATCATAGCAGCAGGGGCAGATATTCTGGTAGCAGGCAATACCGTTTTTAAATCCCCTGATCCAACTGCAACCATTGCTGCATTAAAAGCACTTTGATAAAAGTAAATGGCAAAGGCAATATCCTAGATATTGCCTTTTTTATGCCTTAACTATATACGCTAACCCAATAAAATATCTATCTTCATCTAATGAGAATATTGGTCGCTTTTTTTCTAAGCTTTCTTGTCAGCACTACAACTGCCCAAACCAAAACCGCTACCATTAACGGAACGATTCTCGACGAAAATGAACAACCTTTAAGCAATACATCTATAGTTATATTAGGCCGAAACACCGGCTCCGTTTCTTCCGATAGTGGCAGTTTTAGTATTAAAGTAGCAGCACAAAAACCAATCGCACTTGTTTTCAGTCATACAGGTTACATATCACAGCAAAAGAATTTTTACCTAAGCCCGGGTGAATCAGAAACAATCAATATCAGATTAAAAACTGCCGGCCTAACAATGGATGAGATTGTAATAATTGATGAAAGAACAAGAACGGAAAACAGCTTGGTAAAAATCAATCCCAAAAATGCCTTGATTCTTCCAAGCACAACCGGTGGTGTAGAAGCTCTTATTAAAGTTTTGGTAGGAAGCAACAATGAACTTACCTCTCAATACAATGTACGTGGCGGTAACTACGATGAGAATTTAATTTATATCAATGACTTCGAAGTATATCGTCCATATCTGGTAAGTAGCGGGCAACAGGAAGGATTAAGCCTCATTAACCCCGAACTAACCAGAAATGTAAATTTCTATACAGGGGGCTTTCAAGCCAAGTATGGCGACAAAATGAGTAGTGTACTAGATATACAATATAAAAAACCAACCAGCTTTGGAGGCAGTGCATATGTAAGTCTACTGGAACAGGGTCTACAATTAGAAGGCACTGCAAAAAAAGGAGCTATAACATGGTTAGGAGCAGTAAGAAATAAAAACAACCGAAACCTACTCAGCAATCAACCTACACAGGGTGCCTATATCCCTTCTGCTTCTGATGCACAGGGCTATATTACTTACCAGATAAGTAAAAAATGGCAACTCGAACTTTTAGGAATCTTTTCAACTTCCAAATTCACGTTCTTTCCCGAATCCGTAAAAAAAACTTCCTCTGTTTTTTCTCCGTTATATACAGCTAATCTTGGACTGGATATTTATTTTGAAGGACAGGAAAAGGATCAATACAACACCAGCTTAATTGGGGCAAGTATATTACACGCTCCTAGCGAAAAATTAAAATTAAAGTGGATGATCAGCCGCTTTAAAGATAAGGAGAAAGAAAATTTTGATATAGCAGGTGCATATATTTTTGGTGACAGAGATTTTGATAACAACAGCGGAACCTATGGACAGATTGTAAATCCGCTTGGCGCTGGTTACTATCAGAACTATGCAAGAAATGAGTTGAATATAGAAGTTTGGAATGCAAGCCATAAAGGGAGTTATTCCAACAGAAACCATTTTTTTCAATGGGGTAATAGTATTGAACAAACAATCATAAAAGATAAACTCAGTCAGTGGGAATACCAAGACTCTGCCGGATATTCCTTGCCTTATAATCCATCAGCACTTTATTTATACAATGCCCAAAACAGCAATGCAGATCTTACTATTCAAAAATACAGTGGGTATTTACAGGACAACATTCATTTGTTAAAAACAAAAAATGACCTAATACTGCAGGTTGGTGCCCGATACAATTATAATAGTTTAAATAAGGAATTCCTGATAAGCCCAAGGGTACAGGCAAGCTGGAAACCAAGCTGGAAAAAAGATGTGATTTTTAAAGCCGCAGCAGGCCTATATCATCAGCCACCGTTTTACAGAGAACTCAGAAAATATGACGGTACACTAAATACGGATATAAAAGCACAAAAGAGTAGCCAGTTTGTTGCAGGAATGGATTATAATTTTAAAGGCCCTGGCAACAGACCTTTCAGAATAACTACAGAAGCGTATTATAAGAATATGAAAGATGTAGCTGCATATGATATAGACAATGTTAAGATCCACTACTTGGGCAACAACAATACAAAAGCATATGCAACTGGTATGGAGATGCGTCTATTCGGTGAATTGGTAGATGATGCACAAAGTTGGCTAAGTGTGGGCATTATGCGTACAAAGGAAAACCTTGATAATGATTATTACAATCAATACAAAAATGCAGCAGGTGAAATCATTAGCGCAGGAACAATTGACCAACTCCCGGTTGATAGTATTCAAACCCCGGTTGATTGGTTGCGTCGTCCTTCAGACAGATTGATAACAGTAGGTTTATTTTTAGAAGATTATCTTGCTACTAATAAAAATTTCAAAGTACACCTAAATTTATTATACGGCAGCAACATGCCTTACAATATCCCCAACAGCGTACGATACCGCAATGGATTGATTGTAGAGCCATACATGAGAGTAGACATAGGTTTCAGCGCATTATTGCTTTCCGAAAAATCACAAAGAAGAAGCCACAATCCTTTCAGGGGTTTTGATAATATTTGGGCTAGTATGGAAGTGTTTAATCTGATCGACAGGGCCAATATTATTTCTTATCAGATCATCAAAGATTTTGCAGGCAATTCCTTTGCAATCCCCAACAGGCTCACGCCAAGGCTGCTTAACTTTAAACTGCTGGCAAGATTTTAACCACGGTAAATATATTTAGCAGGCAATCATGTAACCTAAATGTTAAGTTTTCGCTGCAATGTTATCTTTTAACTTTTCCACCAATTTGTTTTAAATGTGAATAATTAAATTAGTGTTGTAAGAAGATGGAATATAAATTTACTAAGAATGAATTCATCCAATCTTTTGTAACAATTTTCTTTTACCCAACCTGCTTTTTCTTAATTAAAAGAAAAAGTATCTAAAACGGAAAAGCATTGACAGACACTATCATCAACCTTGAGACTGTAAATCCGATTGAATTTTTTGGAGTAAATAACGGAAAACTAACCATTCTCAAAAAGAAATTCCCACTGTTAAAAATTTTAAGTCGTGGCACGCAAATAAAATTAAGCGGAGCCCCGGAACAAATCGAAGAAGCTAAAGAAAAAATTGATCTCCTTGTTCAGTACCTACAAAGAAACGGACATATGAGCGAAAATTATTTTGAACAAATTCTGGGTGGCGATGATGAAAAGACGATTGATAATTTTATGGATCGTAACCCTAATGATGTACTGGTTTTTGGGCCTAATGGTAAAACCATAAGAGCCCGCACACAAAACCAAAAAGCAATGGTACAGGCATGTGACAAAAACGACATCCTGTTTGCCATTGGACCGGCAGGTACCGGCAAAACCTATACTGCGGTAGCTTTGGCAGTAAGAGCTCTAAAAAACAAACTGGTAAAGAAAATCATTCTCACCAGGCCTGCAGTAGAAGCAGGCGAGAGCCTTGGCTTTTTACCGGGTGATTTAAAAGAAAAAATTGATCCCTATTTAAGGCCTTTGTATGATGCGCTGGACGATATGATCCCTGCAGACAAACTGGGCTATTATATGAGTACAAGAACTATTGAAATTGCACCATTGGCTTACATGCGTGGTCGTACACTCGACAACGCTTTTATCATTTTGGATGAAGCACAAAATACCAATGATCTGCAGATAAAAATGTTTCTTACCCGTATCGGACCAAATGCAAAAGCAATCATCACAGGTGATCCAACTCAAATAGATTTGCCAAAAAATCAACAGAGCGGTTTATTCAAAGCTACACGCCTTTTAAAAAACATTGAAGGTATTGCTCATATTGAGCTGGATGAAGAAGACGTGGTAAGACACCGTTTGGTAAAATCAATCATCAGAGCATATAACAAAGATGATTTGGACAGAACCAATGAATCAACAAAAAAATAAGCATTTAAGTAAATGAAATTTTTTATTCAACAAGGAATAAGGTGGCCGCTTGGTCACCTTATTTTTTTCATATTAATTGCTTCGCAGGTATTCATTTCCTGCAAAAATCAAGATCGTTTAAATCCACTGATATTAACGAAACAGGACTCTATTGACCAACAAATATTTATTACCCGTGCATTCAAATCAATAGCAGAAATAAAACATATTATTCATTCAGGTGATTTTGTAACAAGAACAGGAAACGATTTTACAAGCCAGAGTTTAAGAACATTAAACAGACGCAATGAAACATACTCGCATTGTGGTATTGCTAGTATAGAAAATGACTCTCTATTTATCTACCATGCCATGGGGGGAGAATGGAACCCGGATGAAAAACTAAGAAGAGATCCTTTTGAGTTATTTGCTGAACCTTACAGCAACAAGGGCGTAGGAGTTTTTAATTTTTTAGTGACGGATAGTTTAAAAAACAATATAGTAAATGTGGCAAAACAATTTTACCAAGATGGACTAATGTTTGATATGGATTTTGACCTGAGAACGGATGACAGAATGTATTGTGCAGAGTTTATTTACAAAACATTTCTAAAAGCAAGCAATAATCAAATGGTATTTAATAAAAGCAGGATTGGCGATTTTGTATTTATCGGAGTAGACGATCTTTTTTTACATCACTTGTGCAGAACAAGAATAGAAATTGTATATAAATAATAGATAAAATATTAATTAAAGCCACTACATTTGATAGCATAAACTAAAAACAAAAAAATATGAAAAAATTTCTGTTCACCCTTATAGTACTTTCTGCAATAATTTTTACTGGTTGTAAAAGTTCAGGTGACCCTAAAGCAGTATTAGGTCAGTTCTTTGATGCATTATCTAAAAAAGATATGGTTGCTGCACGCAAACTGGCGACTACCGATAGTAAATCTATGCTAGATCTAATGGAAATGGGCATGAAAACAGATACAAAAGAAACTGAAAAATACAGCAAAGACAAAATGGAATTTGGTGAAGCTAAGATTGAAGGCGACAAAGCTACGGTTCCTGTAAAAGATAAAGCAAGCGGAGAAACCATGAATTACACACTAAAAAAAGAAGGCGGTGCCTGGAAAGTTGCTTTTGATAAAACATCGATCATGAGTATGGGAATGGAAAAAATGAAAGATGAAGGTATAAACGTAGGCGACAGCGTTCAAAATGCTTTAGATGAGTTAAAAAATATGGATATGGACTCTTTACAAAAAGGAATGCAGGATGGCGTTAAAGCACTTGACTCTGCAGCTAAATTGCTGGAAGGCCTAAAAAAATAAATGCTCTCAATGATTTTATAAAAAAGCATCCGCTTAGACTGCCCCCAAAAAGTTAGACACTTAATGGGGGCATTTTTTATGCAATCTAAAAGATGATTAACTTTAAGCTTTCAAAAAATAAGTAGAATGAAAAAAGTAGTACTCTTTTTGTTAATCCTAAGTGGATTTGCGGCCTGTAATCAAAAACAAGCCGAAACTCCGGATACAGCTTTGGACACCGGACGTGAATTCATAAGGGCCAGTCTGAACGGTGATTTCGAAAAAGCCTCAGCACTTATTCTGAGTGATTCTCAAAACGTTCAACTATTTGACTCCTATATAGTTTTTTATAAAAAATTATCCGACGACAAAAAGAAAGGTTATAAGGAAGCATCCTATGAAATAAATAAATACCTTGATGTAGATGACAGTACAACCCTGATTAATTACAGCAACAGTTTTATGAACAAACCAATGGATATAAAACTGGTTAGAAAAAACAAAAAGTGGGCGGTAGATTTTAAATATACTTATTCGGGTAATTTACCTATTGACTAAATGATAGTAAAAAATATTTTATTAGTAGCAGCCGGAGGTGGTATTGGTGCAGCATTGAGATATGTTGTCTTTCTTTTAGTTAGAACCCAAAGCTTACCTTATGCAACCTTAATGATTAATATTGCAGGTAGTTTTTTACTTGGAATAATAATGGCTTTGAGTCTTAAAAATGAAAATTTTTCAGAAGGGGCAAAACTGTTTTTGGCTACAGGTATTTGCGGTGGCTTCACAACATTTTCAACTTTCAGTTTTGAAAACCTCTCTTTATTACAACAGGGCAAATACAATTTGGCATTTATCTATATCATAGTTAGTGCGCTTGGAGGAATAGCTGCTGCCTGGCTGGGTTTTAAAATTTTACATCAATAAAATTAAAAGATATGTACGTACTTCATCCATGGCATGGTGCTAGTTATGGCGACACCGCTCCTGCTCATGTAAATGCATTGATAGAAATTTCGCAAGGTAGCCGTGCCAAATACGAAATAGACAAAAAAACCGGCCTCCTAAAATTAGACAGGGTTATTTATTCTTCGTTCCACTATCCTGTAAATTATGGTTTTATTCCAAAGACCCTTGGAGAAGACAATGATCCATTGGACATTTTGGTTATTTGCAGCGAAAGCATCCAGCCACTTTGCCTTATTGAAGCAACGGTTATTGGCAACATGCAGATGATAGACAACGGCGAAAAAGATGATAAAATTATTGCAGTAGCTACCAATGATCCCAGCGTTCATTATGAAGATATCACTGAATTGCCCGATCACTTTCTGGCTGTTCTAAAAAATTATTTTGAACAATATAAAGTACTCGAAAATAAAATAGTACTGATTGATGAATTTCAAAGCAAAGAAACTGCTTATGAAGTAATTAATAATTCTATAACCCGGTACAAAGAACGTTTTCCTCAATACAATGAAACAAAATAAAATAAAAATGGATATACAAACGATAATTCTCCTGCTATTGGTAGGATTGGCAGCTGGTATGCTCAGTGGTCTTGTTGGAGTTGGTGGAGGTATTATTATTGTTCCATGCCTTGTTTTATTGCTGGGCTTTTCACAAAAATTAGCGCAGGGTACATCATTGGGTATCCTGCTTTTACCCATTGGAATATTAGGCGCCCTGCAATATTACAAACAGGGCTATATAGATTTTAAAATTGTAGCAATCATTTCCCTTGCCTTTTTATTTGGAAGCTATTTTGGGAGTAAAATTGCATTGAGCCTGTCGCAGGAAACGATTAAAAAACTATTCGCCATCGTAATGATGCTGGTAGCTGTAAAAATGCTTTTTTTCGATACTAAAAAAACGACTCCTAAAGAAGCGTCTTTACATATACAATCAATTCCAGACTCAAAAAAAACCTCATCAGCTCCTAAATAAATCTTTTGATAATACGCAATCGATGGGTGCGTTTTTTTGTTGTTCCATTAATGATACCCTCAATATCGATAGCATCTATCCTTACGATACCCGAAGAATGAATAATCTGTTCATCATTGATTAATATTCCTACGTGGATGATCTTTCCATTTTCATCATCAAAAAAAGCCAGGTCACCACAACGTGCTTCCTGTAAAAACCCAACCACTTCACCCCTCTCCGACTGCATATCAGCATCTCTAGGCAACCCAATATTGATCATCTTAAAAACAGACTGTACAAACCCACTGCAGTCTATCCCATATACCGATTTCCCTCCCCATAAATAAGCGGTATTCAGAAAAACAGATGCAATGCCTAGTATACTGGTTGGAGAAACCAATGCTGTAGCAGCATTATAAATATTACCTTTAAACGAAATCGTTGTGCCGGGTATATGGGCGTTTAATATAGAAAGGTTAGTCCCAAAAGGGATCATTAGTTTTTGATCATTCAACAAAATTTCCGACACCCAATCTCCACTATATTCAAAAAGTTCATCCATGGCTTTATCAACCAAAACAAACTGATTTTTTCTGCAATAGCCTTTATAGCCATCATACAAACTTTCTCCTTCTATCCAACCTTCTTTATCAATATTCAATACCTTAATGGTCTCCCCAAACAAAAGTTGGTTTACCATCTCTGCTCTGTGGTCAGCGGTCAAGCGAATAGGCGCTACCGGTACTGTACAAATTGCATAACTCATAAAAAATATTTTTCGGCCGGTCTAAATTATGTAATTTAAGTTAAGTTTACATCCTAATAATAACATTGACCCTTTTAAATTTTGAATCAACGTAACTACAACGATATAGATGACAAGGAATTGTTGCAGCGTTATTACAGCGATAATAATAACGACTGGCTTGGAATTCTACTACAGCGCTACACGATGCTGCTGTTGGGGGTATGTATGAAATATTTAAAAAATGAGGAAGATGCGAAAGACAGTGTTCAACAGGTTTTTTTAAAAGTCATCAATGATCTGCCTAAATACAAGGTTGAATTTTTTAAAAGCTGGCTTTATATGGTAACAAAGAATTATTGCCTTATGAAGCTAAGAGACAAAGGAAAATACACAACAGAATTGAATGAAAAGAGTATGGCCACTGCCGATGATACGGATAGTAAAATAGCCGCTGTTGAGAAAGATACTCATTTGAACAATATGGAACTGGCCATGGAGCAATTGAACGTTGAACAAAAGCTTTGTGTAACTTTGTTCTACCTGCAAAAACAAACCTACCAGCAAATTTCAGACAATACAGGTTATCCGGTTATGCAGGTAAAAAGTCATATTCAAAACGGCAAAAGAAATTTAAAAATTTACATGCTCAGAATGCAACCCAATGAGTGATGATTTGAAAAAAATATTGTCAAATCTCAATAATGACATTGAGCAGGAAAAACTCCTGGAATACTTGAACCGCCAATTGACGGAACAGGAGCAGCATGACCTGGAAGCCCAAATGAATGATGATGAGTTTATGAGTGATGCATTGGACGGGTTGGAACAAATGAATGATAAAACGGCTGTACCACTGATTGTAAAAGAATTAAACAGCGGCTTAAGAAAACAACTCGATAAAAACAAAAAGAAAAGAAACAGGCGATCTGCAGCCCCCGATTCATGGGTGTACTACACAATCATACTACTGCTATTTCTGGCAATAACTGCTTTTGTAATTATTAAAATGGCATTGAAAAATTAAGCTACTTTGGCTTCCTCACTCGACCAGTTTTTCAAAAAACCCTGCTCCTAACAATAAAATAGATTTTCAGCATTTACATTAATTCCCCATCCCAAAAAAGGCAATTCAATATTTTTGATTTTCTTTTTTTTGCTTAATTCACCTTAAGCAAACCATATAAAAAAAGCTGCTCCTTTTCGGGAGCAGCTTTTTAATATCACTTAATCTTAATTATTGTTTTACAAAACGAAGTGTTTTAGAAATTCCATCTGCAGTAATACCTGTAACCTGATACGTTCCTGAAGCAAGGCTTCTAACGTTTAGAGGCAACTGATTATTTCCTGCGATCAGGCTAACCCTTTGTTTGCTTAATTGTTTACCATTCATATCTGATACTACAATCTCAATGATAGATTTTACAGCGCTTGTAACACTTAATACAGCTACTTCTTTTGCCGGATTTGGCATTAGACTCACTATTTCAAAGCCCTTGTCTTTGTTTAACAATGCTACAATTGTACTGTAAGTTATTTTACCATCGATATCGATAGATTTCAAACGGTAGTAGTTTACACCAGCCAAAGGCGCTGCATCTGTATAACTGAATGGCTGTAAGCAACGGGTTGCTGTTGCCGACTGGCTATTGATCGTATTAAAGTTACGTCCATTGGCACTACGCTCTAACTGTAAAGTAACAGAAGGTGAACTTGAACAAGCCACTTTCCAATCCAACAGATGAACGTTGTTTTGTTTGCTTCCTTTAAAGTATTCGATACTGATAGGTAAAGCTGCACCTGTTACAGAGATATCAAATGTACCGGTAGAGCTGGAAGTAGAATAACCATATACTCTTACGTAGTACGTTTGCCCAGCTACAAGACCAGTTAAAGCAGCAACTTCTGAACCGCCACCAGAACCTAAATCTGCACAACCAATATTTGTGAATGATCCACAGGTTCCTGAATAAACCTCAATTACTGGATCAAATAGAGCAGATACATTCATAACATTTACAGTAGCATCTCCATTAGAACCTGCAGTAAACTGAAACCAAACATCCGTAGTAATAGTAGCTACTCCTCCACATGTTCCAGCCGCCAAAGTCTGAGTTGCCCCGTTATTCGTAGATGAAATTGAAACAGTATTGATAGTAGTTGCTGTAGCACACTCATCATTTGCTGGAGGAAGCGCATTAGTTGTGAAAGTTCTGATAGCTGAATTCGAACTCCAGGTAGAACCAGCACAAGACAAACGAACATACAAATCATATGCAGTAGATACACTTAATCCTGATAATGCCTGTGGTGAAACGGCAGGATTAATAACAGTACCACCTACTCCTGCTGTAGCTCCTGTTCCTGGTGTAAAGCCTGTAGGGCCATATTCAAGAACATAAGTGCCGGCCCCAGCCCAAGTAGCAGTTGCAGAAGTACTGGTTACTGCAGACATGGTAGGTGTAGTAGGTGTTGCACAAGCTGCAGGACAAGTTGCACTAATCGTATAAGCTCCAAAATCAGTTGAGCCATAGCCACCTAATAATACATAATAAGTAGTTCCTCCTACTGCTGTAAAAGTAACACTTGAAAGACCATAAGTAGATTCTGAACATCCATCATCATCTGATCCCATACAAGTAGTAAAAGCACCACATGCTCCTTCATAAACCCTCAGATAAGTATCCCATGCTGTACCTGTACATGTTGAAATGGTCATTGAACCTGAATTTACAGGTGTTATAGAAAACCATACAGACTTATTAGTTCCTGTTGTTGCTGTGGTAGATCCGCATGTTATTCCAGGAAGAGCATCACTGTTTCCTGCATTGTTATTTCCACTTACAGATCCATCACATGGAATTACCGTGGCATTGCTACAATCATCATTTGCAGGTGCCGGGGTAAGTGTTGTAAATGTTTGTACAGTACTGTTTGCGCTCCATACAGAACGTGGACAAACGGTACGAACATACAAATCATAAGTAGTAGTTTCTGCAAGACCTGTTATACTCACTGGCGAAACAGCAGGATCGATCAATGTTCCTCCAACTCCTGCGGTAGCTCCTGTACCAGGCGTATATCCTGTTGGACCATACTCTAAAATATAAGTTCCAGATCCTGTCCAAGTAGCGATAGCTGAATTGGTTGTTATAGAAGATATAACGGGTGTTCCAGGTCCAGGACAAGCAGGAAGTGCTCCCACAAATTCATCTGCACCCATATCTGGCGCAGTGCCATTTGGCCTTGTTTCGCAATCTATATCATCAGTTACAGATACAACTGCTCCGGTACTTTCAAAATTGTTAAAGTTAATTGCATCCGGTGTTACAAGATGAAGATCAGTAGCTGATACAAATGTTGCATCTTCATTTTTAGAAAGGGCATCCTTAGATGTTGCAGCTTGCCAGTCGGCCAATGTTAATTGATTTACCGGATTTGCAATACTTGAAGTGGCTCCTAATGAATAAAG
>CANNJE010000047.1 GCA_947504605.1 Chitinophagaceae bacterium | reverse complement strand
TTATCAATTTATTTTTTAAAAGTGAAAGGCTTCCTTCTTCTTTACCACCCAGCAAAATCACATTGGGCAAATAATGCTGATCAAATTCCTGCCGCTTGTTTTTAAAATCATCACCGGTAATAACAACCTCGTAAAGCGGACTGCTAAACCAGGCCTGCAGCATTCCCCAGTTCGAATAAAAATAAATATTGCGCTGTACATCTGCCTCAACATTAATCAACATTTGTTTGGCTTTGCTAATATGATCCTCATTGTTAAAAAAGTGTCCCAGTAAAAAAAGATTTTTTGCCATTTCGCTGTTGGAAGATGGAATTACATTATCCGACAATTCCATTTTACGGGAAATAAGATCTGCATATTGATTGTGGGTGTAAAAAAACATATGGGATGCAGGATCAAAAAAATGTTCCATTGCATAGCGGGTAATTCTATCTGCTTCCATCAGCCATTGTTCATCAAAGGTTGCCTGGTACAGTTCTATAAAAGCAGCAATGGTAAAAGCATAATCATCCAGCAGCGCATGAATGGATGACTTGCCATTTTTATAATTACGTGTCATTTCGCCATCGGCAGCAATGGCTTTTTGCAAAAGAAAATTTGCATTGGTAACCGCTGCGTTCAGGAAAGCTTCTTCACCAAAAACCCGGTAAGCCTTTGTATAACCGGTTATCATCAATGCATTCCAACTGCTGAGAATTTTATCATCAAGACCAGGCTTAATTCTCTCACTCCTGATCTTTAGCAACTTTTCTTTGCCCGCATCAATTTTATTTTTGAGTTCATCAACAGTAATTTCAAATGCTGCAGCCACTGCTTCATCGGTGTCGTTTCTTAATAAAATACTATTGCCATGCTCCCAGTTGCCATCAGCAGTAATATTATAATAGGTTGAAAATATTACTGCCTCTTCTCCCAAAGCATCATCCACTTCATTCTTTGTCCACACATAAAATTTACCTTCTACCCCTTCACTATCTGCATCCAGCGATGCATAAAATGCACCATCGGCAGAAGTAAGTTCCTGCTTTACAAAATCAAGCGTTTCGTAAACTGTTTTTTTATACAGCGGATTTTTTGTTAACTGGTAGGCCTGTGCATACAGCGTTACCAGTTGTGCATTATCGTACAGCATCTTTTCAAAATGCGGCACATGCCAGTTGGCATCGGTGGAGTAGCGGGCAAATCCGCCGGCCAGGTGATCGTTAATACCACCGAATGCCATATTATTTAATGTAACGGTAACCGCTTGTAAAGCTTCTTCGTTTTTACTCAGGTGATAATAATGCAATAGATACGCCCAGTTGGATGGCATGGGAAATTTGGGTGCCCGGTTGGCACCGCCTTTTATAAAATCGATATTCAGTTTCATGGCGGCGAACTGTTGATCCAGTTCATCCAATGAAAATGTTTTTCGGGTGTCTTTAAAAATCACGTTTTCAGCCACATGAATGCCATTGGTAATGAGCTCTGCTCTTTTTTCTATGGCAGCCGGATCTGTTTTTATCAACTCCCCAAAATAAGCCAGCATCTGTATCCAGTTATTCTTGCTGTAATAAGTACCGGCCTGAAAAGGCCTGCCATCGGGCAATGCCAATGCATTGAGTGGCCATCCGCCGCTGCCGGTTATCAGTTGCGCAGCGGTCATATACACCTGGTCCACATCGGGCCTTTCTTCACGATCAACTTTTATGCAAACAAAATGTTCATTCATAACCTTTGCCACTTCGGCATCTTCAAAACTTTCGTGCTCCATCACATGGCACCAGTGGCAGGCTGCATAGCCAATGCTGATGACGAGCATTTTATTTTCGTCCCTGGCTTTTTGCAGGGCCTGCTCACCCCAGGGGTACCAGTTTACCGGGTTGTGGGCGTGTTGCAGCAGGTACGGACTGCTTTCGTGAATTAATGCATTGGTATAATTGTGGTTATTATTCATTTTTATTTTTACTGTTGAATACAATATTACTATTCATTTAGTGTAACAATAAAAAACCCTGAAGTGTTGTATACTTTAGGGTTTAAAAAATTATTGTAACGGATTTTTAGATGTGAAGTTTATTCCACCGCAAACCAATCAATCAATACCTGTTGCCCCCAGCCGGTGATGGAATCGGTTCTTTGCACATTCAATGTTACAGATGTTGCCGTTATGGAACGCACGGATACAGAAAAAGAGTCAGCGAAACTGGAAGCTGCTTCATTACGTGCTGTGGCAAAAACTTTAGGAGTGGCCGATGCAAAACCAACCGGGAAAATAATGGTGATCGTTTTTTGTGCTGTAGCACTGGATCCTAGTGTTACCGAACCACTTTGCATTTTTGTAAATACGGTTCCGTTGCTTACCTGCAGCCCTTTAGTAACTGTAGTACCGTTTCCCTTAATCCTTACATTTTCAGTAAAAGCCGCACTGTTACCATAGCCAAAAGCGATATCATTACTTCCATCCATTGTGTATACCTGCAACAGAGATGGTTGTATACCTAACCCATAATGATTGCTTCCATTACCCCAAAGAGATATCTTGTCTCCTAGGGTGGAGGCAAAATTAAGCGGTACTGTAGGGGTGGTTTCGCCAATGCCGACATTGCCGCCAACGCTGATGCACATGCGGTTGGTTGCTAGTGTGTAAAAATCAAGACCCCACAGGTTTGCTCCGCCAGTCCTGTTTGAACCAATTGCTTCACCAGTACCATTACCTCCAAATTTTAATGTATTGTATACAGTACCATAATTGCCACCTACATTGTCAACATTGATGTCATTTTTTACAGTAAGCATATATGCCGGATTAGTGATACCGATTCCAATATTACCGTTTTGAAGAACAGTCATTGCATTGCTTAAAGTAGATGAATTAATACCATTACCTATCTGAAAAATTCTATTAAGTGGATTAGGACTAGTAGGAGAGGCAGCTGCAGCATTATCATTAAATAGGCCAGCAGTAAAACCTCCATATGAATTTGACGTAGAGAATAACCCGGCAGCTATGGAATAGATGGCATTTGCCTTTGCACCATAGCCCATCGCTATTGAGTTCGTGGCATTTGCACTTGAATAACTTCCCATAACTGTGGAATATGCTCCGCCTGCATAATTTAAATATCCCCCCAAAGCAATAGAATAAGCTCCCCATGCTGTATTAGGACCTATTGAGGCTGAGGATAGACCAGCTGCATACGCTAAAGAACCCAAAGCGATGGAAAACGTTCCACTTGCCTGTGTATTAAATCCAGCAGCAAAGGAATGGTTCCCAATATTAATATCGTCCCATTCTGTGTTATATATTTCGCCGGCTCTAAAAGCAGCTTTTCCCGGTATCCACATCATTCTTGTGCCAGCGCCATTTACGGGTGTACCACCAATAGTACTGTCGAATAAAACAGATCCCCCTTTTACTTGTAAAAGACTTTGTGCAGTAGTGGTACCAATCCCAACATTACCGGTATTGATATTATAAATATCATTCCCATTCTTTCTCCACAGGTTATTGCTGTCAATAATTATTTGCTGCCAGTTAATACCATCATGAAAATAAAAACTTTTCACAGTGCTATCATACACCAACAGGCCTTTACCCGGAGTTGCTATTGATGTTCTTTGTGTTGTGGTAAGTCTTGGTATCAATAGCCCCTTATTGATACTTGATACATCCAGTATGGCGCTGGTATGTGCGGCAGCACCGGATGTATTGATAGCAAAGGATTGTGCTATTGCAGAAAAATGCTGCATCAGCAATATACAAATCAGTAGCCCGGTTATTTTTTTCATGACCAATATTTATCTCCAAATATGAATTAAATAACCGATTATTGATATCGCCAAAACGTGGGAGGAAATTTACAGGTTGGGTTTAAAATTTATTTCGTTTTTAAATTTTCCATTCGTTTAATTAGTATTTCGTTTTGTTTTTTTAATTCATCAATTTGCTGCTGCTGATCTTTGAATGCATTGATATAAGAAACAAGAATTGGATGGATATCAAGACTCAGATAACCATCTTTACCCGTCTTAACGGCCTCAGGAAAAATTTTTTGTACCTCCTGTGCCGAAAAACCATAACCCTGTTCATCGGTGGGCAAATTACGTAAATTGTTTTTTTTATAATGATACATGATGGTGTTCAGTTTAAGAATATCCTTTAACCCTTTTGTATAGTTACCATCTATTGTTTTTAACCGTTCGTCGGAGGTAATATTCCATGAACTTGAAGTTGGTTTAGCTGCAGAATTTGTACTTAACTCTAATTGATAGATGGGTGCCGTTGTACCAATACCAACATTACCTCCACTGGTAATTACCAAACGATATGCAGCATTATCACCGATACTAAATCCACCGGCAGGTGTGTTAGTACCGGTTGCACCTGCCCGCAGGGTCCAACTATTTGTGGAAGCTGTATTGGTTAATTGTAAACCAACAGCAAGACCATTTGCAGTTGTTTCGCTACCGGTAATATTCAACTTCGCATTAGGATTATTGGTTCCAATGCCTACATTTCCATTTCCTTTGAATCTTACATTTTCTGTTAATGACGCACTACTGCCATAGCCAAATGCTATATCATTACTGCCATCCATCGTGTATAACTGCAACAGGGATGGTTGAATGCCCAAACCGTAATGATTGCTGCCATTACCCCAAAGCGCTATCTTGTCGCCGAGGGTTGAAGCAAAATTCAGCGGCGAAGTAGGATTGAGTTCTCCAATACCAATATTACCATTTTGAAGCACAGTCATAGCATTGCTTCGGGCATTATCGGCGGTGCCGTTACCTATTTGAAAAATGCGGTTGAGGCTGTTGTTATTAAATGGATCAGCTGCATTTGTGCTGTCATTGTAAAGGCCTATTGTTAATCCTGCGAACGATTTGGATTTTGTGGAATACCCCAAAGATGTACAATAATCACCACTGGCTATTGTACCCGCACCCATTGCGGTACTAGTATTACCACTGGCTATTGTAGCCCCACCCATTGCGGTGCTGGTATTACCACTGGCTATTGTACCCGCACCCATTGCGGTACTGCTAAAACCACTGGCTATTGTACTAATTCCCATTGCTGTACTGTAATCACCACTTGCTTTTGTTACCCAACCCATTGCTACACTATAACTTCCACTGGCTGCTGTAAAATAACCCATCGAAGTACTGTAAAGATTACTGGCTGTAGTTCCATAACCCATTGCTGTGCTGTTACCACCACTGGCTATTGAACCATTTCCAATTGCCGTACTAAAAAAACCACTGGCTTTAGTACCGGTACCTATTGCCGTACTGTTTAGACCGCTGGCATTAGTGAGATACCCCATTGCCGTTGAATAATTACCTCCTGCATTGGTATGATAGCCAGTTGCGAAGGCAACGTTACCACCAGTTACAGCACTATCACCCATTGCAATTGAAGAAATTGAATTTGCTCTTGATTTATTTCCCATGGCGACTGAATTGTCGCCGATTGCAAAAGCCGTATCTCCCATTGCAAAAGCATGGGCACCGTATGCCCCTGAATAACTTCCCATGGCAAAAGATGATATACCTGCAGAAGTGCAACCATATCCCATCACCACCGCATCTGTGGCGCTGGCGGTACTACCGGCACCAAAAGCAGTAGATCGATATACTGCCGCTGTACTTGAGCCAATAGAAATCGACTGGTCAGCAAGGGCATATGCACCAGCCCCGATGGCAATTGAGTTACCCCCGGTGGCCTTTGTATTGAATCCTAATCCAATTGAATATAGTCCAATATTTATATCATCCCAGTTTGTTCCTGACACAATCCCAGCTCTTAATGCTGCTTTCGCCGGTATCCACATCATCCTTGTACCTGCACCACTTACCGGTGTGCCGCCTATTGTACTGTCAAATAAAATAGCACCGCCTCTAACGTTTAATAAAGATTTGGGACTGCTAACACCTATCCCCACATTACCCGTATTTGAATTATAAATATCATTTCCATTCTTTCTCCAAAGATTATTACTATCAGCATTGATCTGCTGCCAGTTTACTCCATCATGAAAATAAAAACTTTTTAAAGTACTATCATACACCAGCAACCCTTTACCAGGTGAAGCAATGGCTGTTCGCTGTGCGGTGGTTAGCCGGGGAATTAATAATCCTTTGGTAGTACTTGTTACATCCATCATGGCACTGGCATGAGCAGCAGTGCCTGTGGTATTAATAGCAAAGGATTGTGCCCTTGCAGAAAAATGTTGCAGCAGTAATATACAGATCAGCAGCCCGGTTATTTTTTTCATAAAACCATATTTATCTCCAAATATGAAATAAATATCGGTATGCTGATATCGCCAAAACGGGGGAGGTTTATTGTGGACCTATAGCGATAATGTTCACAGTATAAAATGCGTACCAGGGAATATTTAGAGTATTGTAAACATTTAAAGAGGCACCTGTAGTGGTTACATCTGATAAACTCATTAATATTGGAGCATAGCTACAACATTGAGAAGTAATATTACCAACAAAAGCTTCAATATTGCCTATACTAAAAGCTTGTGGCCAGTTAACCTGAACATTTGTCATCTCAGTTGCAGTAAAGCTGTGATTAACTGTAACTGCTATACTTAATTTTTTTAATTGAATGCCACTGATATTTCGGATGATGCCCATACCGCTTTGAACAGTAAGATTTGTACTGACTGCTGCATTACCTACCACATCCAGCATAGCGGCAGGAGTAGTTGTATTAATACCAACATTACCTGCACTGTTGATCACTAAACGGTAAGCAGTATTATCTCCAATGCTGAATCCATCAACCGGGGTGGCGGTACCTGTGGCTCCTGCACGGAGGGTCCAGCTATTAGCAGAAGCTGTATTTCTTAATTGTATGGCAGCAGCCAGACCATGGGTAGAAGTCTCACTTCCGGAAATTTGTAATTTTGCTACCGGGTATACTCCTATCCCTACAAATCCATTCCCTCTAAACCTTACATTTTCTGTAAAAGCAGCACTGTTACCATAACCAAAGGCAATATCAGCACCATTGTATTCTGTATAAACCTGTAACAGGGAGGGCTGTATTCCAAACCCGTAATGTGTGGTCCCATTGCTCCAGAGTGCGATCTTATCACCCAAAGCAGTAGAAAAATTGAGTGGTACAATTGGATTAGTTGTTCCAATTCCAACATTCACATTGGAGGTAGCTCCATTTATACCATTCACTGATCCCAACACTAAACAATTATTGCAATTCACGGCAGATCTTGCACCAATGGCAGTAGCATTTGAATAACTGGAATCCCTTACATCAGCATAAGCCCCAATAGCTGTATTGTTAGAGCCATATTTATTGGTTATAAGAGCTAGACCTCCCATGGCAGTATTATAGTTTCCTGTGGTGTTTTCAGAAAGTGAAAATGGACCATTTGCAGCATTATAATATCCAAAGGTATTTTTTTGCATAGCATTGACTCCTGTTGCAGCATTATTATATCCTGAAATATTTAAAGATAATGCATAATACCCCAGGGCTGTATTATAAGAGCCGGAATTATTATAAAGGCTTGTACTTCCCAACGCACTATTATAAGAGCCCGAATTATACCGCATAGATTGGGATCCCATCGCGGTATTAGTCCCCCCAGTATTGTTGCTCAGGCTATTCCATCCCAGACTTACGGAATTCGTTGCTGTGTTGATTTCCCCACTCCAGATATTATTACTTCGGAAACGAAGAGGTTGGTTATCAATAGTTCCTATAAAGTTATTTGCTGGGTTGGTGCCGGTATTTCCGGTTAAACTCCAGGCATTAGAAGATGACAAAACCAATTGCCAGTTTGGAACAGCGGGTGTTCCATTATTTTCATACAAACCAATGGTTCCATCTGTTTGATACACCAAAAGTCCCGTGGCCGGAAGTAAAATAGCATTTTTTTGTATCAACGTCATACGCGGCATCAACAATCCTTTGTTAGTTGATTTTACATCTAATAAGGCACTGGCATCAGCAGGAGTTCCGTCAATATTAATAGCAAAGGATTGTGCCTTAGCAGAAAAATGCTGCATCAGCAGTATACAGATCAGCAACCCGGTTATTTTTTTCATAAACAGAATTTGTCTTCAAATATGTAATAAATAACGGATTGTTGGTATCGCCAATTCGGGTTAGATTTTAAACCAGCTTATTCCTCATGGCTTTATTAATGGCTTCGCCTTTGCTGTTTACATGCAGCTTCCCATAAATATTACCTATATGAGTATGTATGGTATGAAAACTAACATTTACTTTACCCGCAATCATCTTATAACTAAGACCATCTACCAGGTATCTTAAAACTTCTTTTTCTTTTTCGGTAAGCTGTATGTATTCGCCCTGTTGGGCCTGCTGCTGAAAATTATATAATACTTTTTTAGCCACCGACGGTGTAAAAAAAGAACCGCCTTCTGCCACTTCCCGTATAGCCTGTAATATTTTATCGGGTGGCGTATTTTTTAAAATATAACCGGATGCACCATTGCACAATGATGCAAAAATTTTATCGGCATCTTCAAACACGGTTTGCATGCACACTTGTATTTGTGGGAAATTTTCTTTTATTTCCTTTACGGCTTCAATGCCATTTAAACCGGGAATATTAATATCCATCAATACCACATCGGGTTGCAGGGCTTCTATTTTTTGTAACAACCTGGTAGTATCTTCAAAAGAACCGCAGAGCTCCATATCATTACAGGTTACTATAACAAACTCGAGGCTCTCCCTGTATTTTTTATTGTCTTCAAAAATCGCAATCTTCATTTTTTTAATTTCAACCATAAAGATGATTTATTAGTTCGTTACCCCGTATCGCCAATTAGGGTGATATAAATAAAACAAGGATCATGCAGATCGGATAGGTTTTATTTATCTATTAAATAATGCATATTAAAGTAACCGTTGTTCCTTTTCCTTCAACACTATCAATCGTAACGGCTCCTTTTATTTCTTTAGCCCTGGTATACAGGTTTTTTAATCCATTGCCTTTTATAACAGTGGCTTCATTAAACCCTATGCCATCATCTGCTATGGATACCGACAGTTTTTTATGTTGCCATTCAATTTGCACAACCACATTTGCAGCACAGGCATATTTTACGGCATTATTGATGGCTTCCTTAAAAATAAGATAGATGTTTTTCCGGTGCTCAAGCGGTAGTATGACCGTATTCAATTTGTCATTTACATGAAATTGCAAATGCATATTCTTTACTGCACACATATCAGTAGCATAGCTTTCCATCCGGCTGATCAGTTTGGCGCCATCATCATTATCGGGGTTTATGGCCCATACGATATCGCTCATACTGGTCACCATTTCGCGGCTGTTTTCACCCATTTTATCCAGTACACTTTCGAGCTGTGGGTTTTTTTCTTTCAATTGATTTTTTACAGCCTGGCTGTACAGTGAGATGGAACTTAATGTGGCTCCAATATCGTCGTGCAGGTCTGATGCAATCCTGGCTCTAATCCTCTCCAGCTCCTGTGCTTTTTTTAACCTGAGCCGGTAAAATAAAAATAAAGTGCCAGCCAAAACAATCACCAACAGGCTGATGAACCACCAGCTGCGGTAAAATAGCGGCATCACTGTAAAGGCCATTGTTGTTTCTGCACTTTCCATGCCAGCTGCATTTACAGCTTTGGCTACAAAACTATAATCACCAGGGGGCAATTGTTCGTAACGTATAACAGAAGCGGCACTCAATATTTTCCACTCATTATCCCATCCACTTAAGCGATAGTGTATCTCATTTTCTTTTTCATCAATAAAATTAACCGGCGATAAGTCTATTTCAATCGCATCTTTATACGAACTTTTAATACCTGTTTTTTGTAATGATACCAGGTAATTTTCGTGCTCGCCATATCGAACCCGATTTATAATCACGGGTAATGGTTTTACACTTTTTTGTAAAAGATTTTCTTTTAATACCCCCAGCCTGGCATCGGATGAAAATAATATATCACCCGGATGATCTGCATTAATTTCTGTAATACTGGTATTATATTCCCAACCGGGCAGGTTGTTCATGGCTTCTGAGTGAGAAAAGGTACTGTCGGTTTTAAAAACACCTTCGTCTGCATGCACCCACAGATTATTTTCTAAATCTTCGGTTAGTTTTTCAATCAAAAAATTACTGAAACCCTTAGCTGGGTAAACAGTTATTAAACGGTCATTTTTAAACTCATAGATACGAAGATGGCTGCACACCAATAGCCTTCCGTTTCTGGTAAAACAAATACTGAATGGCGATGTCTTTGTTTCAGCAACCCGTTCACCTGTTGGGGGAGCCGCAAAAGTTTTATAAGAAAAATTTGTCGGATCTACCCGGTATAATTTATTTTTCCCCGTAAACCAGATATGGCCATCCATCCCCATTTGCATATCATTAATCGAATTGCCATACATATTATCCGGCTTCGTTTTATCGCCAAAAATAACGGTGTCTTTTTGTGTAAGCCTGTTATAGACCAAAATGCCACTTCTTCTTAGCGTAATCCAATAATTTGTTTCTGTTGCCTTTACAATTGAATTGGTGATCTTTTGTCCCGATGCCGAAAATGTATGCTGACTCAGGTTGAATAACCTGTTATTATAAATATCATAATAACCAAAACCCTGCATCGATGTAAACCAGTAGTTCCTTCCATCATTAATACATTCGTTTATATTTTTAAGCAACATGTTTTTATCATCCGGTAATTGATGCTCAGTAATGGTTTCAGTAACCGCATTGTATTTATACCAACCCGTTTGTGTGGTCAGGTAAAAAACAGTTTTCGGTTCTTTAATATCAGGAATAATATGAAAAATGCGAAGCGTTGCTGTACCATTTTGTTTTATTGGCAACCATTTAAATGCAAAACTGTTTGGGTTTAATTTATACAACCCTTCTGCACCGGTTAACCATAGATTATGCTGCCTGTCGAAAAATATTTTTAACAGGCTATGCCCGGCCAGTGTTAAATCGGCAGCAATACCTGCTTTACCATCAGGCTCAAATGAAATAAGTCCGCCATTGGTTGCCAGCAACAGATACCAGTTATCCCGCACTTTTATTTCGGCTATATCATTGATGGCGTACTTGTTTTTATTTATTTTTTCCCCGTTAATTTTATCAAACATTTGAGTTGACTTATTAAATAAAAACAGCTCTCCACCAAATGTACCGGCCCATATCCGGCCATGATGATCAATGAATAAAGAATAAAATATATTGTCTTTTAATTGTTGTCCGTTTATTTCTTCTTTATGATATGAGGTATATGTTTTTGTTTTTTTATCAAAGGCTTTTATTCCATAGGAAGTGGTGATCCATAATTTACCGGCATTGTCTTCCAGTATAGTATTGATAAATTTATTTATTCTGTCATCCTTACCCGATACACTAACCGGATAGTTATGAAAACCATTAGTAGCAGGATCATAAAGTGCAACCCCTTTCTGAGAACCCAGCCAAAGTTTTTTGTCTTTGTCGGTGTACAGGTAATTAATCCATCCATAAGGGATGGTACCGGGTCCGGTACCTTGGTGATACTGACTAATTTTTTCGGTAAAAGGATTTAATTTATTCAGTCCGCTTTCTGTAGCAAACCAAATATGCCCATCTGTATCTTCGGTAATACTTTTAACGGCCAGATCGGAAATGCCGGCATGACCGATGGTTGTATAATTTTTAAAATTACGGCCATCATACCTGCTTAAACCATGACTGGTAGCGAGCCATAAAAAGCCTCTGCTATCCTGAAATATAGCATTGACATAATTTTCTGATAGCCCTTGAATTTTGGAAACCTGATCAAATACCAAATCGGTACCCATGCTTTGTGTACGGGCATGCTGACTTATAAAGATCAGGCCTAAGAAAATAAGTGACTTAGATATCCATTTTTTCACAGTCAAAAGATAAATCATTATTATAAAACTACCAGCGCAAATAAATATTGAAGGCCAATGTTTGTCTGTTTAATTTACGAGTGGTTATCTTTCCAATTTTTATTACCTGTGTAAAAAGAAATTTATGCAGAATTTAAAATCAAAAACCCTGTTTGTTAAACAGGGCTTATAAAATAGGAATTTGTTAAGTTGTTTTCTATTTTTTTGACAGGCCATATTTGCCAAACTCAATTAACTGGGCGGGATTGATATATCCTTCCGAAAGAGTTAGGATATTTCCAGCCGCATCCGTAATGATCAATGTGGGATAGGCCCTTACACCATATCGTTGAGCCACTGTAAGCCCATCGCCTTTTTCCATATCAAGGGCTATGTTTATAAAATTTTTATTAAAGAATTCGCCTGCCACTTTATCCGGAAAAGTATTTCGTTTTAGCATTTTACAGGGGCCGCACCAGGATGTATAAGCATCGATGAAAATTAATTTCTTTTGTTTTTTTGCCTCCTGTAAGGCTTTGCTCCAGTTTTCTTCTATAAATTGAATACCCTGTTCCTCTACAACAACATGCCTTGTTGCTGACAGACCATTATGATTTGCTTTTGGCAAACAGGCAAAAACCAAAACAACAGCCATTAAGAATAGAGCAGTAACCAGTCCCTTTTTGTTCATTTTTTTATCTTTAAGAATGTAAATTTATCTAATCCTTACAAACATTCGGCCTGTTTAACAATTTCTTACACAAATGCAAAAAAGCTTTCTGATTGATTTGATTTTTTTAACCCTGGTAAAATCAGAATAATCAAAACTTTACGGCATTCACTTTGATGGAAATCGCTAATAATTCAGTACCCCTTTTTAACCGCTTATATAAAAAATCAACGATTACTGACCTATACTAAAAGCATTCCTTATATTGAGATAAATTTAAAATTGAAACTTATGTTATTATTACGGCGTTTATTTTCTATTGTATTTCTTATTGGTCTCTCTGTTACCGGATTTGCACAACAGGCAGATACTACCAAAAAATCAATGCCCGGCCCGGGGCCAGGAGCTACATCAGCGCCAAAGGCGTATAAAGATGTAATCACAGCTAAGGCTGTAACCAGTAAAGGTTTCTTTATGGTGCACAAGGTAGATGAAAAGTATTTTTTTGAAATCCCCGACAACCTGCTTAATCGGGATATACTTGTAGTGAATCGACTTTCCAAAACGCAAGCAGGTATGGGTTATGGTGGCGATCAGATCGGGCAAAATGTGGTTCGTTTTGATAAAGGGCCCAACAATAAATTATTTTTGCGCACCATATCATATTCTGTATATGCCAAAGATTCTACGTCCTCGATGTTTTCTTCTGTGAGTAATTCAAATGTGCAGCCCATAGCTGCGGCATTTGATATAAAAGCACTTTCTAAAGACTCAACAGGCAGCGTAATAGACGTTACTGATTTTATAAACGGCGATAATGAAGTATTGTATTATAGCAGTGCCGCAAAAACGTCCTTAAGATTAGGACCCCTGCAGCCAGATAAGTCATATATCATACGTGTAAAACCATATCCCATCAATATTGAGATCAGCACTACAAAAACGTATGGCAGAACGCCGGCACCTCCTGGTGCAGGTTTTGGTGGAGGGCCAACCCTTACAGGTAACCTTACCATGGAAATGAACAGTTCATTTGTTTTACTGCCAAAAGAACCCATGCAATCAAGACATTTTGATGCAAGAGTAGGATATTTCGCAGTTGGCTATACTGATTTTGATGCAAACCCTCAGGGAGTAAAATCAATCAGCCTTGCTAAACGCTGGAGACTGGAACCGAAAGAAGCGGATATGGAAAAATATAATAGAGGAGAATTGGTTGAACCACAGAAGCCGATCATTTTTTATATTGATCCTGCTACTCCAAAGAAATGGATACCCTATTTAATACAGGGCGTAAATGATTGGAAGATTGCATTTGAACAAGCCGGATTTAAAAATGCCATCTTTGGAAAAATGGCGCCTACCAAACAGGAAGATAGTACCTGGAGCCTTGAAGATGCCCGAAATTCTGCCATCGTGTATAAGCCTTCCGATATTGCAAATGCCAGTGGGCCCAGCATTGCAGATCCCCGTAGCGGAGAAATCATGGAAAGCCATATTAACTGGTATCACAATGTGATGGAATTGATCCGTAGCTGGTATTTGATACAGGCTGCACCCAGTGATCCACGTGCAAGACAAATGGTATTTCCGGATGAGCTGATGGGACAATTGATACGTTTTGTTTCATCACATGAAGTTGGGCATACATTAGGTCTTCGTCATAATTTTGGATCAAGCTCCACAGTACCTGTTGAAAACCTGCGCAACAAAGTCTGGGTTGAAGCTAATGGCCATACACCTTCTATTATGGATTATGCCCGCTTCAATTATGTAGCACAACCCGAAGACAATATCTCTCCGGTGGGGTTATTTCCACGCATTGGAGATTATGATAAGTGGGCTATTGAGTGGGGTTATAAACGTTTCTCTCAATATACAAGTCCTGAGGCTGAAAAAACACACCTGAATAAATGGATAATAGAGAAACTGAAGAATCATCGGCTTTGGTTTGGTGATGGCGAATCTAACGGAGATGATCCCCGTTCACAAACAGAGGATCTTAGTGATGATGCTATAAAAGCCAGTCTATATGGCATCAAGAACCTTCAACGCATTGTTCCACAACTGATGCAATGGACAAAGGAAGAAAATGCAGGTTACGATAACCTTGATAATATTTACAGGCAAGTCAGTTCTCAGTTTAGCCGTTATATGGGACATGTTTCCAGAAATATCAGTGGTATTTATAAAACACCAAAAGTAATTGAAGATGCCGGACCGGTTTACGAATACGAACCTAAGACCAAACAGGCAGAATCAGTTGCATTCCTGAACCAGCAATTATTTAATACCCCAACCTGGCTGATCAACAATGATATTTTTGCCAAAACCGGCGGAAACCCACTTACCATTATTGGCAATATTCAGGATGGCATGTTGAATCGTTTATTGAGTGCAAGTACTTTAAGTAAAATGATAACAGCTGAAACGGCTGTTGGTAACAATGCTTATAAAATGACCGATCTGCTGAGTGATCTGAAGAAAGGGATCTGGACTGAATTAAGCACTAAAAAAACAATTGATGTGTACCGGAGAAACTTACAGAAGTCGTACATCAGTATTTTAAATAACCTGTTGAACCCTTCTCCTGCAACAACAGGTACAACCGTTGGTGGATTTGGAGCCCCTGCACCTGTTAACACAGATAAGTCAGATATCAAAAGTGTTGTATTGGCGCAACTGGTATCGCTGAAAAAAGAAGTAAATGCAGCGGCAGCCGGGATAGTAGATCCGATGAGTACATATCACCTGCAGGATATATCTAAAAGAATTGACAAAGCACTTAACCCTAAAGATTAAACGAAAATAAATGTTGTATACTCTTAAAACAAAAAAAAATTCTGAATTGGGTTTTTGAAGTTTAATAACTGCACAGATAACTTATTATTTAAATATCTGAAAACTCCCTGAAATAACAAAACCCTTACTGAGTAAGGGTTTTGTTTAAAAAGTGGTCCCGGCAAGAATCGAACTTGCATCTAAAGTTTAGGAAACTTCTATTCTATCCATTGAACTACGGGACCAATTGAATATCGAACCTGTCTTTGCCAGAAGGCCGGCAAGAACTGGGATTGTTGAATTTTGGAGGGCAAAAGTAAGCATTTTGTAGTTTGGGTTTTCAAACTAATCGGAAATTTATATGAACACCTGTAAGAAAGTCAGCTTTTAACTTATAACTTTCAACTATCCCTACCTATCCTTATCTTTGCCCTCCTTAAATTTTTACGTTTATGAAGTGGTTGAATATTCTTATCAAGTATCGTTTATGGCTGGGTATTGCCTTTTTGGGCCTGGCCATATTCACCAATATACAAGCCGGTTTTTGGCCTTCATTTGTATTATATCTGATTGCCGTTATCGCCATTGTGGGTCATTTTTTATTTGGGCCTATGCGGTTAATTCAAACCTATATGGAAGAAGGCGATATGGAAGGCGCTAAAAAAGTAGTGGATTCAATATGGTTTCCGGCTATTCTGATTAAACCTGTACGGTCAGTTTATTATACCATAAAAGGCAATCTGGCCATGGTTGACCAGGATTATACAAGTGCTGAAGTGATGATGAAAAAGAGTCTTGCACTCGGTGGAGGTGCTTTAACCAAGCAGGCCGAAGGGCCAAATAAACTCCAATTAGGCATGTTGTATATGCAAAAAGGAGATATTAAACAAGCCGAAAGTTTTATACGCCAGGCCATAAGAGCAGGGCTACCCGATAATGAGAATAATGCCGCCGCATACTTACAGCTATGTTCTATTATGATGAATAAAAGAGAGTTTAGGGCAGCTAAGGAATATTTTAAAAAGGCAAAGGGATTTAAACCTACCACACCTCAAATAGTGGATCAGATAAAACAAATTGAGAAGTATATAACCCGTATGCCCGGATAGGAAGCTTAAAAGTTAGATAGTTTATAGTGTTACCTCTTCGTGTGCAATTGGTATTTGAGGTTTTTAAACCGTACATGTTAACCCATACTCCCAAATAATTCCTCCGCCTTCTTAAAGCGGTAATCAAATATTTGTTGCAATTGTTTTTTTACAAATAAGGTATTGGCCATATCTCCTAAAAACCAAACTGGTAGTTTATAGTGAACAATATCTGTCATCTCCACTGCGCCCTCTATGGCTTTAAAATGATGCTGGTGGTGCCACATACTATACGGACCGTAACGCTGTTCATCCACAAAATATTTTTTGTCATCTACATGGGTAATTTCAGTCATCCAATATAAGGGAATACCCAAAAATGGGCTTACTGTATACTCAATAACCTGTCCGGCATACATCGTATCACCATGATATTTAGATATGGTTTTAAAGCCCATATGATCGGGAGTTATGGCTGCCAGGTTCTGAGGATTGCTGAAAAAATTCCAGGCTTCATCTAAGCTGATGGGGATTTTCTGTACGGTTTTAAGTGAATAAACTTTACTCATAACCTCTATAACATCAGGGTATATATTTTGTTCACTAAAATTAACATCAAGTATCGGCTATCCAGTATCTTTGGTTTATGCGTCATTACCGTGAATTATTACAAAATAAATTTGATGAAGAATATCAAAAACTTAATACAGAACAGTGCCGGGCCGTTAATACCATTCAGGGGCCGGTAATGGTCATTGCCGGACCAGGAACCGGTAAAACACAGATTCTGGCAGCCCGAATAGGGAAAATTTTATTGGAAACAGATGCGTTGCCCGAAAATATTCTTTGCCTCACTTACACCGATGCCGGAACAATTGCCATGCGTAAACGGTTACAGCAATTTATTGGTGCCGATGCTTATAAAGTAAATATTTACACCTTTCATGCTTTTTGTAATGACGTGATACAGGATAATTTAAACCTGTTTGAAAAAAAATCCCTGGATGCTGTTTCAGAACTGGAAAGCATTGAACTGTTTAAACAATTGATTGACGCCTTTCCCAAAGGCCATCCTTTAAAAAGATACCGCGGCGATGTGTATTACGAAATCAACAACCTGCGCCATTTATTTTCATCCATGAAACGGGAAGGCTGGACGGCTGATTTTATTAACCAGCGGATTACTGATTATATCAATGATCTGCCTAACAGGGATGAATATGTGGCCAAGAGAAAGGTTAAAGAATTTAATAAAGGGGATGTGCGTACCGATAAGATTGAAGAAGAAAAAGAAAAAATGGAAAGACTTCGTGCAGCCGTACAGGAGTTCGCCAATTTCCAAAGTCTGATGCGCAAAAGAAACCGTTACGATTTTGATGACATGATCAATTGGGTGATCACTATGTTTGAAGACAATAAAAACATACTCGCCAATTACCAGGAAAAATTTCAATACCTGTTGGTAGATGAATACCAGGATACCAGCGGCACACAAAATAAATTAGTGTATTTGCTGATCAATTACTGGGATAAGCCAAATGTATTTGTGGTGGGCGATGATGACCAGAGCATTTACCGTTTTCAGGGCGCCAACGTGGAGAACATGCTGGAGTTTGCAAATCGCTATACCAAAGATTTAATGACGGTTGTATTAACCAGCAACTACCGCAGTACACAACCTATTCTGGATATCTCTAAAACCCTCATCAACCGTAATGAAGAAAGGCTGGTAAAACAGATTGACGGACTGAGTAAAGAATTGATCAGCTCCCGAAAAGAGTTGATGACACTTAAAAATCTGCCCATACTACATGAATACAATTCGGCCAAAGAAGAAATGGCCGACATGACTAACCGGGTAGATGAATTAATAAAACAACATGTTGAGCCTGGAAGAATTGCCATTATTTATAAAGAAAATAAATATGGCGAAGAACTGGCAACCTATTTCCGGTTGAAAAACATTCCATTTTACAGTAAAAGAAGCATCGATGTGCTGATACATCCTTTTGGCAGTAAAATCATTCAACTGCTGCGTTACCTCAATGCAGAGCATGATACGCCCTATGGTGGCGATGAGATGCTTTTCGAGATCTTGCATTTTGATTTTTATAAAATACCTCCCATCTGCATTGCCAAACTTACTGTTGAAGCCAATACGCTTAAATATAAAGGGGAGCAGACTTCTATCCGTAAACTTTTGTCTGACAAAACAAACAAACCGGCGCAAAATTTATTTGATACCGGCATACATGAAGGATTAAAAAGCTTCAGTTTTATGATCGAAAAACTGATTGCTGATGTGCCTAATATCACTTTACTGGAATTGTTTGAACGCCTCATTCAACATGCAGGGGTATTAAACTATATCATGCAAAGCGATAATAAAATTTCATTGATGCAGTTATTAACTGCCTTATTTGATTTTATTAAAGACGAAACCGGCAGAAACCCATCCCTGCAACTAAAAGAACTGATCAGCATCTTTGATCTGATGCAAAAAGAAGACATTAGTTTACCCATGATTAAAGTAGCAGGTACCGATAAAGGCGTAAACCTGTTAACCACACATGGCAGTAAGGGTCTGGAATTTGAGTATGTATTTTTTGCAGGTGCCAATGCCTCTTACTGGGAAAAGAAACGCAAACCCGGTGGTGGGTATAAATTTCCCGATACCATGTTCGCTTCTCAACCGGCATCTACCGATGATGAAGAACTACGCCGCTTATTTTATGTAGCCTTAACCCGTGCCGAAAAACACCTGTACATCTCTTATGCCAAATTTAAAAACGATGGCAAGGAACTGGAACCTTCTATGTTTATCGCCGAAATTCAGGAAGTGCATGAGCTGCCGGTTGAAAAAATTGTTTTAACAGAAGAACAGCAAATGGAATTTGAAATGCTGCATTTTACAGCACAGGCTCCTGAAATTGAGCAGGCTGAAGAGGATTTTATTTCAGGCATTTTGGAAAAATTTGTGATGAATGTAACGGCTTTAAACAGTTACCTGAATTGTCCGCTTAATTTTTATTACCGTAATCTTATCCGTATCCCATCAGGTAAAAGCGAAGCCACTGAATTTGGAAGCGCCATACATCATGCACTGGAACAGTTATTCCGTAAGATGCAGGATAGTAAGAAAGAACTTTTTCCTGCAAAAGAAGAAATGATGGCAGACTTTAATTGGTACATGCATAAGCACCGGGAAAATTTTACTAAAGAAGCATTTGCCAGACGGATGGAATATGGTGATGACGTATTGAGAAATTACTATGATAAATACATCAACAACTGGAACAAAGTAGTAGCTGTTGAACGTAACATCAGGGGCATTGTGGTTAACGGTGTTCCGCTAAAAGGCAAACTGGATAAACTGGAGTTTAATGGCAAAGAAGTAAATGTGGTGGATTACAAATCTGGTAATATTGATAATGCCATTCCAAAAATTAAACCACCATCCGATAAAGACCCCAATGGTGGCGATTACTGGAGGCAGGCCGTTTTTTACAAAATTTTAATTGACCATTACGAGCAAAAAGACTGGCAGGTCATTAGTACCGAATTTGATTTTATTGAGCCTGATAAAAAGGGCGAATACCGCAAAGAAAAGATCGTTATTACTGCACAGGATACAGAAACCGTAAAGCAACAGCTTACTACAGTATGGCACAAGATACAGGCCCGCGATTTTTATACAGGCTGCGGAAAGGCGGATTGCCATTGGTGTAATTTTGTAAAAAATAATAAACTGGCTGTAGCACTGCATGCATTGGAAGAGGAATTAAATGATTAAGAGATTTTTATGATTTTAAACAATACAAAGAAGTTAAGTTTGTATTTTAATAACCATTGATGAGAGTAACCCATATATTTTTTCTGCTTTTTATTGTTTCAGTGTTTTATATACTTGCCATAGGTAATGCAGGTTGTGCCCAGATAGGTATGCCCACCGGTGGTACTAAAGACAGCATTCCACCACGCCTAGTAAGTGCTTCACCAAAACTAAACAGCACCCTTGTTAGCGGCAATAAAATAACATTAACTTTTAATGAATATGTTGATTTAAAGGAGGCTCAAACCAATATTTTAATTTCGCCTTTCCCAAAAAAATCACCCGCATTTGATTTTAAATT
>CANNJE010000046.1 GCA_947504605.1 Chitinophagaceae bacterium | reverse complement strand
CGAAGAAAGGCTGAATGTGAAACTGGTTTTGATTCCCGACAAGGAAGATCCGGACAGTTATGTAAACAAAATTGGAGCAGAAGCTTTCAGAGAATTTGTACTTAAAAACAAGAAAGATTTTATTCTCTTCCAACTGGAAATAGCATTGGCGGATGCAGGAAACGATAGCAGCAAGAAATCTGCTGTCGTGAATCATATTGCAGAAACCATTGCTAAAATAAACAGAACTGAAGATTTTACCCGCCGACAGGATTATATCAAGCAGGTTTCGGAGATCTTAAAAATTGAAGAAAATGGTTTAAATGCCCTGGTCAATAAGATACTCAGGGACAAAATAACCAAAGAGGAAAGTAAAAATTTTAATCCAGCAACAGTCGTAACAGCTGGCGGTGAACTAACTGAAGAACTTCCTGATACAGAACCCGATCTTTTTTTCAACAGAGATGAACTCAATGAAAGAGCAATGATAAGAAGCCTGCTTGAGTTTGGCAACAAACCCTGGGACGAAACGGAAACAGTGGCCAATTATCTTTTTAGAGAAATTGAAGAGAATGAACTGGATACAATGATTGAGAACAAATCATTGTGTGGAATACTTGATCTTTATAAAAAATGGTATAGAGAAGGAACAAATCCTACCGACAAGAACTTTTTATATTATGAAGACAGGGAATTATCCGATATGGTGATCAACCTTATGCAAACTGATACCGAGATAAGTCCAAACTGGAAACAAAAATATGAAGGACATATCCCTTCCAGAGAGGAACTGTTTAAAGAAGAAGTATTCTCCTGCCTCAATTATTTAAAACTTCGAAAGATTAAAAGAATGATGATTGATAACCAGCAGGAAATGCAAGGGGCTGCAACTACAGAAGAACAAATGCTATTTCTGCGTACACACCAGTTATTAAAACAAGTGGAGATCCAGCTAACCAAGCAGCTTGGAACAGTTATTTACAAATAAATTTTTCTTGAAAAAAGTTATTACGCTACTATTGCCACAGTTGCCCTTTTAGCACGGGTAGCTGGCATTTTTGGCTGAAGCGCAATCTTTTTAAATTTCATTGCACTCCAAACATTGTCCAGTACAACCTGACACTCGGGCTCATAGCCATGCTCTGCAATCATATCCCAATTTACATCCCTGCAAAGATCACTTGCAATTTTTGCTGATATCTTGGGATAAGCTACCCAAAATTTACCCTGCTCCTGAATGGCAGGTGCCACATCATTTACGATGTCTGTCAGTTGCTTTCTGCTTACTGCAAATACCAATGCAAAATCTATCTTACGGTTTCTTAAAAGTGGTGTAACACTTTTACAAAAATTGACTTTTGAAAATTGCTTTTCAATAGTTGAAGGAAGGCCTTGAATAAGGAGATTTTTTTCGTCTGTAAGTTGCAACTTTTCAAACATAGTTTCTAATGCCATAGTATCACTTAAGCGTTTAAAATTATTGAAGGAAGCTACTGTAAATAGAAGTCATATAAAAATTAAGTAAATATGAAGGTTCACAAATAGCGGTAAACAGTTTGCGAATTTACGATAAATGCTGCTGCTTTTAAAATTTAAATACAAAAAACGCTGCATTTTGCAGCGTTTTTTGTATTATCAAATAATTATAAAATATGTTAGTTCTTAATTGGCTTATAATAAGACAATGCTTCGGGCATATATTTTTTTATCTGGGCAATACGATCCTGGTCAGCCGGATGGGAGGAAAGGAATGTTGGAGGCTTGTTTGCGCCCCCCGCAGCAGCCATTCTTTCCCAAAACGGAACAGCTTCCTGCGGATTATAGCCTGCCATGGCAGAAAATATCAGGCCGTAACGATCTGCTTCATATTCCTGTTTTCTTGAATTTGGCAGCAAAACACCTACAGATGCAGCCGGGCCAAAAACATTATTAAAGATTGAGTTGGCTTGGGTTTTATTTTGAGTAAAAATATCCCCCGCTACCTGCAACCCCTGCGCTATTGCCACCTGACTCATACGCTCGTTGCCATGCTGTGCAATGGCATGCGTAATTTCATGTGATAAAACTACTGCCAATGCAGCTTCGTTTTGTGTAACCGGCAATAAACCCGAGTACACCACCACTTTACCACCAGGCATACACCATGCGTTTACTTCCTTATTTTCTACAAGATTAAATTCCCATTTATAACCACTAAGATCTACAGGCTTTGATTTATTGCTGTAATAGGAAGTAATAGCAGCGGCAATTCTGCCTCCTACTCTTTTTACCATCTCTGCATCACGGCTGTTTGTTTGACTCACTACTTTATTTTCGCTCAAAAAAGATTGGTATTGTGAAACCGCTTCCTTTTGCAAAGTGGATTCCGGAAATAATTGTAGTTGTTTTCTTCCGGTAACTGCGTTGGTGCTACAAGACTGAGCTAAAGGTATAGCTACGAGCAGCAATAAAAATTTGTTCATGGTGAAGTTTATTAGTCAATAATAACTTAAACAATTGCCATACCAAAAAATCTTAAAGTAAATTAACGGTGTTTATTCTTCGCCTCTTCTGCGAGATTTTCTTCTGTCACGGTGTTTCAGAATGGGTATCCTGCTTTCTACACCACGAAGTATCCGTCCAATATTTTTTTGATGGGTAAATATAACGAGAAGGGCTACCAGCAACGTAAATACCCTGTAAAGAATTTCATTTTCATTCCAAATCCAAAGCACACAAACGGGCAACATCAATGCTGCCAGAATAGAACTCAGGGAAACATAACGGGTCAAATATAAAACGAAGATAAAAACCCCCACACAACTTAATGCTACCACCGGTTGCAATGCCAGCACCATTCCAAACAATGTGGCTACTCCTTTTCCTCCTTTAAAATTTGCGAAGATGGGGAAAATATGCCCTATCACAGCCGCCATACCAAGTCCAATAATGAAATTGGTTCTTTGCAATTCGTTGCCACCATAAAAAGGAAGAAACTCATACAAAGAAGAAGCAACCACCCCTTTTAAAATATCAACAACCATTACAATAGTACCATACTTTGACCCCAATACTCTGAACGTATTAGTAGCACCCATGTTGCCACTGCCGTATTCCCTGATATCAATACCAAAAAATCTTTTGCTAATGATCAATGCTGTAGGAATTGAACCAATTAAATATGCCAATGAGATAAGTAATAATTCTTTCATTCTAAACAAAAATAGGGAAAAACAGCCAACCGTTAACGTTAATTTAATATACCGAAAATAGCTTATAACAAATGAGTTAAGATGGCTATCCAGTTGTTTTTATGTATGATTTTTTGTATATAAAATCCATTTTTTGTTAATATTTCAGTCATCTGTGTTTCATCCTCTTTCAACAAACCACTTAATAGAATATCTGCCTTAGGTAAACATGCATTTTTAATAAGTAAAATATTAGCAATGATTACATTCAGATTGATATTTGCCAGAATGATATCGGCTTTTTTATCAGCCGCCATTTCATCTGCTTTCTGCAGGGTTATATGATGACAGTCATTGGCTACTATATTCTCTTTTGCATTGTTGATGCTCCACTCATCATTGTCAATCCCAAGTATAGCTATTGCTCCCAGTTTCTCTGCCAAAATAGCCAGTACAGCTGTCCCCGTACCAAAGTCAATAACCGTTTTACCGCTAAAATCCAACGCACTCATTTCTTGTATCATCAAAAAAGTGGTGGCGTGATGCCCGGTGCCAAAACTCATTTTTGGCGTGATAATAATATCATGTTTCACCCCAGCTACCGGAGCATGAAAGGATGCACGAATTACGGCAAAATCATCCACCTGCACCGGTTCAAAACTTTGCTCCCACTGAGCATTCCAGTTTTGCTGTTCCACTTTACTAAAAGTGTAAGGCACATCAAATTGTTGAAAAATTGCTTTTATTGCTTCTTCTTCAAACAATGTTTCGGGAATAGATGCAATTGTCTCTTTTTCATTTTCCTCTATCCCTTCAAATCCCATATCCATTAACAAAGCACTCATCATTGCTGTTTGTGCTTCGCCTGTTTTAAAACTAACTGAAATATAATAATCCATGCTGTCTGTTAAAATGTTTGACTAAAAAAAACTGCCCTTTTTTGAAGGGCAGTTCAGGACTTTATAAAAAATTATTCAGCATCCGGCTGCGGCCTTTGAGGAGCTGCATCTGGTTTTGGCATTAATGCTTTTCTGCTTAATTTAAACTTGCCGGTTTTTTGATCTACTTCTAGCAATTTCACTTTCACTTTATCGCCTTCTTTAAAAATGCCGTTCATAGTTTCCAAACGTTTCCAGCTTATTTCACTGATGTGCAACAAACCTTCTTTTTTAGGCAGGAATTCTACAAAAGCACCAAATTCTTTAATGCTTTTTACCGTTCCTTCGTAAGTATCACCTACAACAGGAGCAGCAACAAGACCATTGATCCATGCTAAAGCTCTGTCTAGACTAGCTTTTTCTTTTGAGAAAATGCTTACTTCACCCTGGTTGTTTACTTCTTCTATATTAACGGTAGCGCCTGTTTCACGCTGAATTTCTTGAATAACTTTACCGCCGGGCCCGATCACAGCACCGATAAATTCTTTATCGATAACGATCTTCACCATTCTTGGAGCATGTGGTTTAACTTCTTCTCTGGCATTTTCAATACAATCATGCATTGCATTCAAAATATGCAAACGACCCTTACGAGCCTGCTCTAGAGCAGCCAGCATGATTTCCATACTTAAGCCATCTACTTTAATATCCATTTGCACACCACAGATACCATCACGTGTACCGGTAACTTTAAAATCCATATCTCCCAAATGATCTTCATCACCAAGGATATCAGTCAATATTGCAAACTGATCGTCTTTTTTAATAAGACCCATTGCAACACCACTTACATGTTTTTTAAGTGGAACACCCGCATCCATCAGTGCAAGAGAACCAGCACAAACAGTAGCCATAGAAGATGAACCATTACTTTCAAGGATATCACTTACCACTCTTACAGTATAAGGATACTCACCACCCGGCATCATTTTTTTCAATGAACGCATAGCAAGGTTACCATGTCCTACTTCTCTGCGACCAACACCACGCATCATTTTTACTTCGCCGGTTGAGAATGGAGGGAAATTATAATGTAAGATAAATTTAGTGTACTCAGATTTGAAAGCACTTTCTACCAACAATTCGTCTAAAGGTGTACCTAAAGTAACGGTTGTTAAAGATTGTGTTTCTCCTCTTGTAAATAATGCAGAACCGTGTGGAGCTGGTAACAGGTTTACTTCCATCTCTAATTGACGGATATCTTCTGTGCCACGGCCATCCAAACGTTTGCGGTCGTGAAGGATCATATCCCTTACAACATTGTATTGCAATTCGCCGAAATAATGACCTACCAGCTTTTTATCCTGATCAAGTAATTCTTCACCCAAAAATGCAACCACTTCGTTTTGTAATGCTTTAAATGAATCGCTTCTATCATGTTTTGCAGAAGCTGCAGATGATATCGCATACATTTTATCTTTTGCAAAAGCAATGATCTTTTCGTTCAATTCTTCATTGCGGTAAGGTTTGGTATACTCCCTTTTTGCAGTAATTCCAACCAAGGCACGCAATTCTTCCTGTGCTTTTACTTGAATTTTGATGGCTTCATGACCAGCTTCAATAGCCTGAATAAGATCAGCTTCCTGACACTCATTGCTTTCGCCTTCTACCATCATGATGTTTTTGTTGGTAGCAGCTATCAAAAATTCCATATCAGAAGCAGCAAGTTCTGCACGGGTTGGGTTAATGATCATCTGACCATCTTTACGACCAACACGCACTTCAGAAATGATTTCCTGAATAGGAATATCAGATACTGCTAATGCTGCCGAAGCTGCAAGACAAGCCAGAGAATCGGGCATTATTTCATCATCAGATGAGATAAGGCTTACCAAAACCTGTACATCACATAAATAATCTTCCGGGAACAAAGGCCTTAATGCCCTGTCTATTAATCTTGAAGTAAGAATTTCATAATCGTTCAAACGAGCTTCTCTTTTGAAGAAAGAACCCGGTACACGACCTGCAGAACTAAATTTTTCCTGATAATCTACAGATAATGGGAAAAAAGACTGGCCGTCTTTAGGCTCTTTGTTGGCAACAACAGTTGCTAAAAGAATACAGTTTCCCTGGCGTACAGTAACGGCGCCATCAGCCTGACGGGCCATTTTGCCTGTTTCGATAGTTACCATACGGCCACCACCGATATCAAATGTTACTGATTTTGGTTGTAATAATGACATGTATTAAATTTTATTCATACAGGCAAGGCCTGCAATCAATTAAAGTGGGTATGTATAACGAATAATTCCCAACGGCAAAAAACAGTTGGGAATAATTCAGCTTACATATTAAATATTTTATTTACGAAGTCCTAATTTTTCAATCAGCGCTCTGTAACCAGTAAGATTATGTTTGCTGAGGTAGGTCAATAAACGCTTACGTTGTCCAACCATCATCATCAAACCTCTTTGTGAAGAGAAGTCTTTTTTGTTGGTTTTCAAATGATTAGAGATATGATTAATACGCTCTGTTAATAGCGCAACCTGGCCCTCAATAGAACCGGTATTGGCAGCACTGCCACCAAAATTTGCGAAGATTGTTGCTTTCTTTTCTGTTGTTAAATGAGACATTTCTTTGTTTTTTTTAAAACGGTTGTTTTAATTTCTTTTATAATTGGCTGCAAAAGTAATATAAAATTTGTATTTCTCAGCTCATTTATTAGATTAAATTGCTAAAGCCTCCTATTTTATTATAAAATAAGGGCTGTTTAATTGATTAGACCACTGTTATTCAATCATCTTAGTTTTGTACCCGCATTACATTACTGCGAAATGGCAAGATTAATGCTTACTATTTTTAGGACACTTTAATTTGATTACTAAAGCCTGCATACAATGACCCCTTATACCCGAAAAGCAAAACGAGCATTAAGAGCCTGGCAAAGACAAATGCAAAAAAGCCCTTCCCTACTCAATAATTTAACCAGGAAATTACAAGTAAAGATCAATAAAATCATTCCCGAAAAAGTACACAATGCCATTACTACTGCTATAAAACAAATGATCAGAGGCGTTCTTTTTGGGGCAGGCATTACCAGTTCAAAGCCAGCCGATATTCAATCGCTGGAAATAACTGAGGCCGTTCTGATGGAACGAATTGAAATGTATAAAAAAACCGCCGCTGCAGAGGGAGGCATTACCGGAGCCGGAGGGATTTTAATGGCATTTGCAGATTTTCCGATACTCATCAGTATAAAACTAAAAATGTTGTTTGATATAGCAGGCCGTTATGGCTACGATGTATCAGATTATAAAGAACGGATCTTCCTGCTGCATATTTTTCAATTGGCTTTTAGCAGTCATGAGCACAGAAAAAATGTGTACCTGCAAATGATTAACTGGAATAGCAAAGCGGCTTCATTGCCGGAAGACATTAATCAATTCGACTGGCGCAGTTTCCAACAGGAGTACCGGGATTATATAGACCTGGCAAAACTGGCACAAATGATTCCGATTATAGGTGCCGTAGTTGGACTGTTTGTAAATTACAGGCTTATTAAAAAACTCGGTACAACTGCAATGAATGCTTACAGAATGCGGCTGGATGAAGATGGCAGCTTGTAAACAAAAGAGCCGTTACAGTCGTAACAGCTCTTTTAATATTTTATTGAAGTTCATTTTATTTCACCAAACTAGCATCAGCATCCAGCTCAATAATTTCATACCCCATCGCCTGAAAGCCCGGCTGGATCTTTTTCTTATCCCCTCCCAAGAGGATATTCATACTATCCATATCCAGGTATTTTTTAGACAATCCATCTATTTCATTTTTGCTGATGGTTTGTAATATTTGATTTTGTTTTGTAACCGCATCCAACAAAAAAACCATACGGTCTGCTTGCAGCCACAACATTTTTTCTACCTGGTTGCTTGGAACTGTTTCGTAGTAATTGGTTCTGTCACGGTTGGTACTTCCATTAAGCGTACCGCCCGATTCTGTAATCAGTTTAAAATGCTGTTCGTCTGCAACATTGTCCGACCCTTGAAACATCATGCGTTCAAAAAAATGCGCAAAGCCACTTTTGCCAATTTCTTCTCTGGCAGATCCAACATGATACGTAACGTCTACATGAACAACGGGATCTGAATGATCTTCGTATACCACTACCGTTAGTCCATTGGGTAATATATATTTTCCGTATGGAATTACAATTTCATTTCCTTTTTTGGCAACTTTTTCTACCAGTTTTGCCTGGGCTAAAACAAACTGACCGACACCGGCACTCATCAAAAAATGAATACAAACTTTTTAAGCATACTATAAATTTCAGAAGATTAGGCAAGGCAAACAGGTATTTACAAACATCAATTACCAATTGTTTTACAAGCGGTTACTCTTTCTTAAATGTTTAATACATATTCCCTGATAACTAAAGGTCATTATTCTTCGGGATATTGGCAAAAAAGCAGCATTTTTGCGGTATGAAACTTTCGTTTGCCATTATTGGATGTGGAAGAATTGCAAGCCGCCATGCAGAACAGATTAGCAAAGTAGGAACACTGGCAGCAGTTTGTGATATCGTTATTGAAAATGCTGTAGAACTGGCAGAAAGGTACAATGCCAATCCTTATTTATCAATTGAAGATTTACTGGCCAACGAACCTGGGGTTGATGTTGTAAGTATTTGTACCCCCAACGGGCTGCATGCGCATCATAGTATATTAAGTCTAAAAGCCCACAAACATGTGCTTTGCGAAAAACCATTGTGCCTGTCTGCCGGAGATGCAAAAAAAATGTTGCTTGCCGCCCAAAATTCAGGAATGCATTTATATGTGGTAAAACAAAACAGGTACAACCCCCCGGTAGAAGCCGTTAAAAAATTATTGATGGAAGACCGATTGGGGAAAATATTTTCATTTCAGATAAACTGCTTTTGGAACAGGCCACACCAGTATTACGACAATTCATGGAAAGGCACAAAATCGCTGGATGGCGGTACGCTGTATACACAATTCAGTCATTTTATAGACTTGATGTTTTGGCTGCTGGGAGACGTAAAACATGTGAATGCCATTATAAAAAATTACGAACATCCTACCATTGAAATTGAAGACAGTGGCGTGGTAATGATAGAAACATTGGGGGGTGCCATTGGAACTTTAAACTACACAGTAAACAGTTATAATAAAAATATGGAAGGCTCATTCACCCTATTTGGTGAATATGGAACCGTAAAAATTGGTGGCCAATACCTCAACGAACTGGAATACCAAAGTATTAAAGGTGACCCAATCCCTGAACTTCCGGCAGGGAAAGTTGCCAATAGCTATGGATATTACCAGGGCAGCATGAGCAACCACGACAAGGTTTACGAAAATCTCATTAAAGCCATCAAAGATCCCAGCCACGAATTTGCCAGTGCATTAGAAGGAATGAAAACGGTAGAGATCATCGAAAAAATTTACGCTGCAGCAGCGTTAAAATAAAATACCTTTTATTTGCCAAAAAATAACCACTTTGCCTTCAGTTTATTTTACTGTGACCACCGATCTTTCCTACGACCAGCGTATGATACGCATATGCACGTCGCTGGCAAAAGCAGGTTTTGACGTAACCCTGGTTGGCAGACAAAAAAAAGACTCTATCCCTTTACAGGAACAACCCTTTCACCAAAAAAGATTGTATTGCTTTTTTGAAACAGGAAAATTGTTTTATGCAGCGTATAACCTGAGATTATGCTTCTATTTACTTTTTAAAAAGATGGATGGTATCTGTGCCATTGATCTTGATACCATTCTACCCTGCCTTTTTATTTCAAGGATAAAAAAAATTACAAGGATCTACGATGCGCATGAATTGTTTTGTGAGATGAAAGAAATTGTTACCCGCCCTCGTATTTATAAAATATGGAAATGGATTGAACAAAAAACGGTGCCTCATTTTAAAAATGCCTATACCGTAAATCAACCAATTGCGGATGAATTTAGAAAAATGTATGGTAGCCATTTTGAAGTAATAAGAAGTATTGCTGTTTTGGATAAAAGCCAGCAAAATGAAACAAAGGATAAATATATTTTATACCAGGGCGCAGTAAACGAAGGGCGAAGTTTTGAAACTTTGATCCCTGCCATGCAATGGGTAGATGCCCAACTGATCATATGTGGCGACGGTAATTTTATGGAGCAGGCAAAAAAAATGGTTAAGGAACTTCAGCTTCAGCATAAGGTCATTTTTAAAGGAATGCTGCCCCCTACCCAATTAAGGCCTATTACCAATAAAGCTTATATTGGTATTACTTTATTTGAAAAAGAAGCCCTGAGTAACTATTTTTCATTGGCCAACCGCTTCTTTGATTATATTCATTCTGCCGTTCCGCAAGTATGTGTCAACTATCCGGTATATAAAGAAATAAACAATTTAAGGGATATTGCTGTTCTAATAGATCAGCTGGATCCCGCAACAATAGCAGCAGCGCTCAATGAATTGCTCCTTAATGAAGAACATTGGCAGCAGCTCTATCAAAATTGTAAAACAACTGCCAGTGAACTTAACTGGCAAAAAGAAGAAATAAGATTAATCGCATTTTATAAAAAAATATTTGGATAAGCATTTACATATTATAACACTGGATGTTCCCTGGCCTGCAGATTATGGCGGAGTGGTAGATCTTTTTTACAAGATCGTATCGCTGCACAAGCTTGGTATAAAAATTCACCTGCATTGTTTTAGCGGAGGCCGTGCTCCACAGGATGAACTGGATAAATATTGCGAAACGGTGACCTACTACTCCCGCAAAAAATTCCCTTCAGGCCTATCACTTATTATACCCTATATCGTTAGTTCCAGGATCAATAAGGAACTTTTAATGAACCTTCAAAAAGACGACTACCCTATTTTAATGGAAGGGGTTCATTGCACGTATTATTTATACAACAATGCTTTAAAAGGTCGAAAGGTTTTTGTTCGTTTACACAATGTAGAGTTTAGCTATTACCGCAAACTGGCAGAACATGAAAATAATTTTCTAAAAAAATGTTATTTCCGTACCGAAAGTTTTTTACTAAAACGGTATGAAAAAAAGATTGCTCAAAAAGCAACCTTCTGGCCGGTAAGCATTCATGATACCGAATTGTATAAAAATTTATTCGGCGCAAAACAAATCGATTTTCTTCCTGTCTTTCTTCCATGGAATGAAGTGTATGCTCAACATGGCAAAGGATGTTTTTGCCTCTATCATGGGAATCTTTCGGTAAATGAAAATGAAAAAGCAGCGGTCTGGTTGTTATCAGCTGTTTTTAATGATATCAATGTACCATTGGTAATTGCAGGGAAAAACCCTTCAGAATCTTTGGAAAAATTGGCACATGTAAATAATAACACCTGCTTGGTTTCTAACCCTACGGATAAGGAAATGCAAGACCTCATTAAAAAAGCACAGATAAATATCCTGCCTTCTTTTAACAATACCGGTGTAAAATTAAAGTTGTTAAATGCCCTTTACAACGGAAGATTTTGTCTGGTAAATGAAGCCGCAGTAGAAGGTGCTGCCATTGATGACCTGTGTTGTATAGCAAATACAGCCGCCGATTTTAAAAAATGGGCAACAGCATTGTACGAACAATCATTTAATGAAGAAGAAGCCGAAAAACGTCAGCAGATTTTAAGTGCCAGTTATAACAATGATAAAAATGCACGCCAGCTTATAGCATGGATATTTTAGCATTATCCCAAACCTTTCCCATCTCCGTTTTAATAGTTCTGGAAGGAAATTTATTTAATACAACATAGTCATGTGTAGCCATTACAAAAGTGGTATTATAGTCTCTGCAAATTTGAAACAACAATTGCATAATCTCATCACTGGTTTCGGGATCAAGGTTTCCGGTTGGCTCATCCGCCAGAATTAATTTAGGTGAGTTTAACATAGCACGGGCGATATCTACACGCTGCTGCTCGCCACCACTTAATTCATAAGGCATTTTAAATCCTTTTGTTTTAAGGTTCACTTTATCCAATACATCTGAAATCTTTTCATCCATCAACTTTTCATCTTTCCAGCCGGTGGCTTTTAAAACGAACTTCAGATTATTATTTACATTCCTGTCTGTCATTAATTGAAAATCCTGAAATACGACACCAAGGTTTCGACGCAAAAAAGGAACCGTTTTCCAGGAAAGTTCTTTAAGATTATGTCCCACAACCCATCCCTCTCCTTCACGAAGTTCCAAATCGCCATAAAGCGTTTTTAAAAGGCTGCTCTTTCCGGTGCCCGTCTTTCCTACCAAGTACACAAACTCACCTTTATCCACTGAAAGATTTACATCACTAAGTATCAGACTATCGCCCTGGTAAATATTTACATTCTTTAATTCAATGATAGATTGAGCCATGGGTTTGTTTTATTTAATTATTAGGTTACCGGCTTTTATTTTTTGATGGTATGCTCGTGTCCGCTCTCCCTTTTATCTCCTGCCATTTTCAGCCGCTTAGCGCAAATTTAAACGATACAGGCTCATCCGGAAAATATAATTTAAAAGACCCTGTTAAAATGTGGATAACTAAGTTTTTAGTTTTATAACTAATTATTTAGTTTTAGGCCTTTAAATACAAAAGATGATCAAACCATTAACCAAAGCAGAGGAACAGATCATGCAGGTTATCTGGAAACTGGACAAAGCATTTTTAAGAGAAATTCTGGAAGCGTTGCCCAATCCAAAACCGCATAATAATACCGTAGCCACCATCATTAAGATACTGGTAGAAAAAGAGTTTGTAGGTATCACAACCTTCGGGCGCATGCACCAGTACTACCCTTTGGTGGCAAAAGATGTTTATAGCAAATCGACACTTAAGACCATTGTAAAATCCTATTTCGAAGGAAACTACAGCAACGCTGTATCCTTTATGGTAAAAGAAAATGGTTTAAGCATCAGCGACCTGGAAGCCTTGCTAAAAGAACTAAAGAAAAAATAGGAAGGATTTTAAATGGATGATTTGTGATTATCTAAACTTTAAAAAATAAACCAATGCCCATATTTGTTTTTTATCTTTTAAAAGTAATGCTTTGTTCTGCCATGTTATTTGGTTATTACCATTTATTCCTGCGCAACAAAGTGTACCACGCTTATAATAGGTTTTACCTGCTTGCTTCGGTTGTAATAGCTATGCTTGCACCCATTATCAATTTTAAATACTTTTTTACCAGCACTGCTACCCCTGCCAAACCTATACAGTTACTACAGGTGGTAACCAGTGGAGATGAATACCTGGAGGAAGTGATCATCTATTCTCACCGCAATTTTTTCAGCCTAAGTCAGGTATTGACCTTTATATATATACTCGTTTCTCTTTTTTTACTGGGAGCGCTTATTAAAGTGTTGATACAAATAGTGCAGCTGTTAAAAACAAACAGCAGTAAATACATTCACGAAATAGTATTTGTGGAAAGCAATGCCAAAGGCACGCCATTTTCTTTTTTCAAATTTATCTTTTGGAACAATGCCATTGATATTCATTCTGAAACCGGTCAGCGGATATTTGCTCACGAACTGGCACATGTAAGAGAAAAACACAGTATAGATAAATTATTCCTGAACATTGTACTTATCCTCTGCTGGATTAATCCCATATTCTGGCTCATTAAAAAAGAGCTCAATTTGATACATGAATTTATTGCAGACAAAAAAGCCGTTGCCAACAACGATGCCAGTGCACTGGCTGCTATGATTGTTACTTCTGCATATCCAAAACACGCTTACTTACTCACCAATCATTTTTTTTACTCACCCATAAAAAGGAGGCTACAAATGTTATCAAAATACAACACAAAAAAAGCGGGTTATTTTTACCGCATCCTTGCACTTCCGGTAGTTTTATTTTTAGTGGCCGCTTTTACCATTAAAACAAAAGCAGGTATCGAAAAAATGATTAATCCTGCGAAGATTATTACAGTCGTGATTGATGCAGGTCATGGGGGAAAAGATGCAGGTGCAACAGCTGCAGACGGCACTAGTGAAAAGGATTTAAACCTATCTCTTTTAAAAAGACTAAAACAGTTGAATCAATCCTCTAACATAAATCTTGTTTTTACCAGAGAATCAGATATCTACCAAAGTCCAAGAGAGAAGGCAGATATTACCGGTAACGAAAAAGCTGATTTATTTATTAGCATTCATTCAGACTTCTCCCCTAATGATGCAACAGAAACGGGAATGAGAGTATATGTTTCCAACGACCAATTCGCTAATTGCCAGCAAAGTAAAATTTTTGCTTCTTCTGTAATCAATCAATTTAAAAGTAATTATGCGCTGAGTGTTGCTACCAATCCAATGCAAAGAAAAGTTGGCATCTTAGTATTACAAGCGAACAATATTCCTTCGATAGTTATTCAAGCCGGTTACATTTCAAATAAAAATGACCTCGCTTTCATGCAATCTGATAAAGGAAAAGATGAATTTGCAAAAAACCTTTTGGAAGCCATAGCACAATATGCAGACAACATCAATAGTACTAACAATTCGAAGAGCGCTGTTTCTGACATAGATACAACTGTGTTGCCTAAAAACAAACTGGGAATTTACAAAGGACAGAACATAAAAAGATTAAGCGTAGTAGAAAAAGGGACTTACATAGAATTAATAATGGCTGATGGCGAAATAGTAAAAATAACAATGGCTGAAGCAGCCAAATTGCATTTACCAATCCCTCCTCCACCGCCGCCTGCACCAACAAGCCCTCCTCCACCGCCTCCGCCTGCAACAACAGTTGCCCCTTTGGAGGAATTCAGAAAAACGGATGCGAGCGAACATGCAGTAATGAATGGACAAAACGTAACGCATAGATCTAACAACATAATATCTTCTGAAAAACAACCTTCATATTACGTAACGCATAGATCTACCAACACAATATCTTCTGAAAAACAACCTGTATATATTATAGATGGCATAGAAATTTCATCCATCCGCATTGCTGAGATAGATCCAAATTGTATCAGCGCTATCAATGTACTAAAAGGGGAGAATGCTGTTACAAAATACGGAGCCATAAAAGCAGTAAATGGCGTAATAGAAATCACTACAAAAAGTGGAATTATTTATAAAAAAAGCACAAATGGCCAAAACGAAAAAATGGAAATCGTAGCCGATAAAATTACTTTCACTGCTGATACTATTTCTTTTAATAAAAAAACAAACAAGTTTACTACGGGTGAGGTCGTATTTAATAAATCAGAAAAGGAAGCCGAATTCCCTGGTGGAAAAGAGGCATGGACAACCTATCTGAGAAAAAATTTAAATGCCAATATTCCTGTTGATGAAGGATGGGCTGCTGGCACATTTAAAGTAATGGTTAAATTTATTGTGGACAAAGATGGTAGCCTGAGAGAAATTACTACAGAAAACTATAAAGGAACCAAAACTGCACAGGCTTGTATTGAGCTGATAAAAAATGGGCCAAAATGGATTCCAGCTATGCAAAAAGGCATTGCGGTAAATTCTTACAAAAAACAACCCATCACTTTTGTAGTGCAGGAATAGTAGGGTTCTTTCTTAATAATATTATTTTCAGCCTTCCAATTTTGGGAGGCTTTTTTATAAACAAAGAATTATCTTCATTAAAACAATTAGATCTATGCTTAAGCCTATTACGCTTTTATTTTCCTTAATGCTCACCGCCTGTTCCTTTGCACAAAACAACGGGGTGCTTCCTTTTACCGGCATTCAATATTTTAATGAAGGGTTATGGGCCAAATCTGTAGAAGTAAGTATGGATGGCAACAAACTCACCGGCAACCGTATTCCTGCCAACAAAGAGTTTATCATAAAACTGCAATTACCCACCGGCTTTACTGAAGACGCCGCTAAAAAATTATACCCCGCCGCTGAAGTGAGTTTTTTAAATTCTAAAAAACAACCCCTGGTAAGTTTAGGCAATATGCTCAAAGAAAATGAAAAGACAGGTTTCCCTGCCATTAGTTATAAAGAAATTGCTTTAAAGCTCAGCCTTCGCACAGAGTGGCTTAAAAACGAGCGGGAATGTATCGTTCAAATCCGTTACTATGATTTAAAAAGCAAGAAACAATTGCGTTTAATGTTTCCCGTAAGCATCGCTCCACCAACAGAACCACTGGCTGTTTCAAAACTAAGTATGGCCATTAAAACATCCGACGAATCATTGGGCATGAGTAATGCGTTGCAAATGAACAAAGCTGATATCATGGTTGATACCAGTATCAGGGTAGCGCCCAAAAATGCTTACCTGAGTATTGAGATTCCCGGTATTACAGGTACCAGCATGACAGAAGTAATGAATGGAAAAAATACGTTTTGGGTATTTGATAAAAATATGAATGAAATAAAAATAGCCGATAAATTATTAAAAAAAGTTGGCGGTTCAATGGAAGACAATCTGGTGAATTACACCGTAAAAATTCCTTTCCGTTTAAAAACAGATCTAAACAAAGGCTACACTATACGCTACCGCTGGGAAAGTACCGACAGAAAAAAAATTATCGATATCGTTACTATTAAATAATAAAAAAGGGAAGTAAAACTTCCCTTTTTTATTTAGTATGTTATTTCTTCTCCCTTGTATTGTATCAGCAATTCCTTTTTATCAGCTGCTTCTACCCTTCCTATTATTTGGGCTTCAATATTAAAAGATTGAGCAATTTCTATCATCAGTTGAGCATCTTCAGGGTTGCAATACAGTTCCAGCCTGCAACCCATATTAAACACTTCAAACATTTCCTTTAAACTGCTGCCACTGTTTTGCTGCAGTAAATTAAATACAGGCGGTGCTTCAAATAAATTGTCTTTAATAATTTTAAAATTGCCCGGCAGGTATTTCATACACTTGGTTTGTCCGCCACCACTGCAATGAATCAATCCATGTATTTTATCAAAATGATTTACCAATAATTGCATTAACAAAGGTGCATAAGTGCGGGTAGGACTTAATATCAGCTTCCCGACATTGGTAACTACTTCTCCGTTAGCAGTTGCTAATGTAAAGGCTGAAGTCAGCCTGTCTTTTCCAATATAGACCACTTCTTCAGGAAGATTGTTATCGTAACTCTCTTTAAAATTTTGAGCATAATATTTACTCAATGCATCATGGCGTGCAGAAGTGAGTCCATTGCTGCCAATACCGCTGTTGTATTCCGTTTCGTAGGTTGCCTGACCAAAACTTGCAAAACCAACAATCACATCTCCGGCTTTTATTTTTTCATTGCTGATAATTTTATCTTTTGGCCAGCGGCAGGTCATGGTGCCGTTTACAGCCACAGTGCGCACCACATCTCCCACATCTGCTGTTTCTCCACCCAGGTAATGGATGTTCACGCCAAATGTTTTAAGATTGTCAAACAAGTCCTGTGTACCGTTGATCACCTGCTCCAGTACGACACCTGGTATCAAATGTTTATTCCGGTCGATGGTAGAGTTAAATACAATCTGATCATAAATGCCCACACAAAGCAAATCATCCAGATTCATTACAACTGCATCTTGGGCAATTCCTTTCCAGATACTGATATCACCGGTTTCTTTCCAATACAGATAAGCAAGGATGCTTTTGGTACCTGCCCCATCGGCATGCATCACATTCACAAAGCTGTCATCGCCGCCAAGATAATCGGGATAAATTTTACAAAACGCATGGGGATAAAGTCCCTGATCCAGTTTTTTTACTGCTTCATGCACTTCTTCTTTTTGAGCAGATACGCCTCTTTGAGAATATAAAGACATTTGAATTGTTTCGTTTCGGGTGATAATTGAAGGCGCAATATACAAATCAATTTTTCAACCTATGGCAATACGGTCAATTTTGCATTGTTCATTATTAATTATCATTTAGATTTGCAGCCTTATTAATATGAAGGTTTATAACAACATCCACCAACTGCCTCCGTTTAAAAACGCCGTTTTAACCATCGGTACTTTTGATGGGGTGCACCAGGGTCACCAACAGATCATCCAACAGCTTATCAAAGAAGCTGCGGCTATAAATGGCACACCTGTACTCATTACTTTTTTTCCTCATCCAAAACAGGTGGTAATGAACCCTGCCAATGTTGTGACAACAGTTGGAACCAATACTCAAATTCATCTCTTAAATACAGCTGAAGAAAAATACGAACTCTTACACCAACACGGTATTGAGCATATTGTAGTCGTTCCTTTCAATAAGAGTTTTGCTGAACAGTCAGCATCCTCTTATATCAAAAATTTCTTAGTCGACCTTTTTCATCCGCATACCATCATTATTGGTTATGACCACCGTTTTGGAAAAAACAGGCAAGGTGATTATCATTTGTTAGAATCAGAAGCCGCAAACAATGGTTTTCTTGTAAAAGAAATACCCGAACACGTTCTAAAAAATATAACCATCAGTAGTACCAAAATAAGAACAGCCCTGCTGGATGGAGATATCGAAACAGCTGCCAGCTACTTGGGTTATTCCTATTTTTTCAGTGGCAAAGTAGTATTGGGTAATCAACTGGGCCGCACAATTGGTTTCCCAACAGCCAACCTTATAATAGAAAACGAACAAAAACTCGTGCCCGCCAATGGCGTATATGCGGTTGAAGTTGCCTTGCAGGGAAGAGAAAATTCCTATATGGGAATGATGAACATTGGACTGAGGCCGACAGTTGATGGTAAAAAAAGAATGATAGAAGTAAACATCTTTGATTTTGACGAAATGATCTATGACAGCACGCTAAAGATTACCCTCCTAAAACATCTGAGAAGTGAAGTAAAATTTAGTGGACTGGAAGAACTGAAAACCCAGCTGGCGAAGGATAAAAAAAATGCTTTAGAAAGTTTTAAAGCTGCCAAAAACTAAATCATCATCTTAGCTACCATTTCCTTCATTAGCATTGGGCCCGAAGTGCCGCTATCACCCACGCCAAGACTTCTCAAATTATAATGATGCAGTAGTAAAATAAGCTTTTCCACTCCCTGATAACCGTAATTTTTCATCATTTGTTTGCCCTGCTGCAATGCACTTACACTGAAATAAAAGAAAGGCTTTAAAGTATTATCACTTTGATCAGGAAGCCCAAAAGCTACAAAAACCTTACTAATAAAAGCATACAAGGCAGGTAATGCCATTTGAATAGGAACCGCTTTTGGATTACTGTCAAAATATTGAATGATTTTAAGTGCCTTGGGAAGATCTTTTCTGGCAATAGCATCCTGCAGCTCAAATACATTGTACTCTTTACTGATACCAATGTATTTTTCAATATCATCTTCGTCAATTGTTTTTTTACCTTTCAGGTTAAGCGAAAGTTTATCTATTTCATTGGCAATTCTGCTCAAATCGTTTCCGATATGTTCTTCCAGCATTGCAATAGATTTAGGCTGAATACTGTAGCCTTTTGATTTAACCAGCTCCCCTATCCATTCCTGTATCTTATATTCTTTGATCTTATCCGAATTAAATACTTCGGCACTTGCCAAAATAATTTTACTCAGTTTTGTTCGTTTATCAAGGATTTTGCCTTTGTAGGCAACAACAAAAATGGTAGATGCCAGTGGAGCTGCAAAATAAGACTCCAGTTTATCAATATCCTTCATGTGCTGGGCCTCTTTAATCAAAACCACCTGCTTTTCGGCAAACATTGGATAACGTTTACAAGCATTCATAACAGTTGCCCATTCTGCATCCTTTCCATAAAATACCGTTAAATTAAAACCGGCTTCCGATTCGGGCAATAATTCATGCTCAGCAAAATTGACAATCATATCAATATAATACTCTTCTTCGCCCTGTAACCAATATACGGGTTTGTATTTTTTTTGTTTCCAGCTACTTAATATTTTTTCTGCACTCATATATTAGTGATTATCTTCATTATGGAGATATTTTTAGCCTGTTTCCTTACAACTGAATCGTATTTTAATTAATTTGGCACAGTTTTGGAAAACAGCAACCTTGATTACGAAGCAAAGAAATTAATTACTTATCAAAGTTTTTATTTCTTTGCCGCAAATTAATACATAAAAACATTTTTAATACACAAAATCAACCATCATGGCATTTGAAAACTTTCCCCAGGCCGAAAAACCTGAACAAGAAGCAGTAAATAAACCCACTCCTTCAAAAAACAATATGCGCACATTGTTAACCGGTTTACTGGTAGTGGCACTCCTGGGCACTTGGGGTTATATCATTTATGATAAAAATAAAACCAAAGAAAAAGACGACCAGCAGGAAACAGTTATTGCAAATACTTCTACACAAAGAGACGAACTACAGAAAGAACTGGAAGATGCCGCAATGAGATATGATATGCTTAAATCTTCTAATTCTAAATTAGACAGTACCATTACTTCTAAAGACAGAGATATTCAGGAAAAAAGAACCAGAATTCAGTCTTTGTTAAATAAAGTAAATGCAACTGCCGCTGAGTTGGGCGAAGCAAAAAGATTAATTGCTTCTTTGAATGGCGATTTGGAGGGATACAGAGCGCAGATTGAAGTTTTACAGGGAGAAAAAATTCAGCTTACACAAGAAAAGCAAGTTGTGACCCAGGAAAGAGACCGTGTAAGAAAAGATTATGATTCTGCCAATGTTGTTATAAAAGAAAAAGAAGACATGTTAAACGTAGGCTCTACTTTAATGGCATCCAATTTCAGTATTATCGGTATAGATGAAAAAAGCAGCGGTAAAGAAAAAGCTACCAGCACAGCTAAAAGAGTAGATAAATTAAGAATCAGTTTTGACTTAAATGAAAATATGATTGCGAAATCGGGTACCAAAGAAATTTTTGTTTGTATCACTGCGCCAGACGGAACACCCGTTGCAGTTGAAGCGTTGGGTTCAGGCACTTTTAGCACCAGAGATGGACAACAGAAATTTTTCACTCAAAGACTGAATGTAGATTATACGCAAAACAAAAAACAAACCGTTTCCTTCGACTGGAAACAAAATACCAATTTTAATACAGGCAATTATAAAATTGAAGTATTTAACAATGGTTTTAAAGTTGGTGAAGCAAGCAGGCCCCTGAAAAAAGGTGGATTGTTTAGCTAATCAAT
>CANNJE010000045.1 GCA_947504605.1 Chitinophagaceae bacterium | reverse complement strand
ATAATTCTAAACCGCTTCCATCACTAAATTCTTTTGATTGTAATTCACTGCCAACGTTCCATTTCTTTTTATTTTCAATACCACCAGCTGCTTTACTTGATATGCCGCTCATGGTGAGTCCGAACGGATAATACTTAGACCTTTTTTCCGGGCTGTTTGCAAAATTCCTATAGGCTACCCTTAAAGGATTTTTTACATTTTTTTCCGGGTATGGTATTTTTAAACAGCCCATTTTTTTCTATTGCTTAAAGATAAAGTTTTTTCTCATACATCGCTGCTTATGTATGTACACCTGCTCATGTGATGCACTGCGGCCGGGTGCTGCTGCCAATGTCGTCCTGCCTTTGCATGTGTAAGCGGTTGTAAATTTTGGATGAAGGTTAAAAAATAATACAGTCACCCTTTAAAGTTGCAGACGCTGGCAATGGCGCAAAAAATATAAATGATTGCCCTGCTTAATCTTTAAAGTTTAATGCAGCTTACGGGCAATCGTTTATGTTTTTTGTGCAAGTCAAAGCCGCCGGCATTCTCTTCAACCTAAAAGCAACCTGCGGCGGCTGCGACAGTTTTTAAAGCCCGCTGTTTGATTTTGTAAAGTCTCTTCAACATTCATTAACCAAAAAAATAAATAAAGGCTTCGCCACCATGCTGCCGCAGGCGATGCTATTGACCGACGGGAAGGAGATAGCAAAATAGATTCATGCTTGCATGGCCGCTTGGGGAAGCGTTGGCTGTCTTTGGCACGGCTGCAACAAAAAAATAATTAGCCAAGCAATGTTGGCAGAGCTTTATTTTTTTGTTGCGCTGCGGTGGTGGCTACTTAGCATAATGTGATGTTATAGGCTTTTTTCTTCCGGCATGTTTACATGAGTGTTGGCAAAAAGACTATAATGCCACATTATGTTAATGTAGCTTCAGGCAGTTTTTTTTGGCGTGGCTTTTTGTTTGTGTGTCGGCTTGCAGTGGCTGCACACCGCAGCGTAACGCAGTGGAGTGAGGATGGGCTGCGACTGCATGTGTGATGGCTTACAAAAACCATGACATAAAAAACTGACTGCACCACCGCAGGCAGCGCCGCCCTTGTATTTTGGCGGCGATGCAGCCGTGCCTGTGGGTCGGGCTGGGGGTTTTAATCGTATTGCTTAAAGCCTATTTTATTTCGGGGAGTTGGTTTGCTTTCTTTTTCTAACAATTCTTTCAGCACCATAAAAATGTTTTCAATGTCTTTGCTGTTGCCTTTTACTTCTTTTTCCATTTTGGCAAGCTGCAATAATATTTCTTTGTGTGTAAGTGCATACTCTCTCATTTTTACAAAAACCCTTATCACTCTTAAATTTACTTCTATCGCTGTTTTGCTGTTTAAAATACAAGACAACATGGTTACGCCCTGTTCTGTAAAACAAAACGGAGCATATCGTAAACCTTGTTTATCGGCAGCACTTAATGCTGCACTTTCTTTCCACTTCGTAAATTCAGTTGCAGTCATTTCAAACATAAAATCTTTAGGGAACCTGGCTATATTTCTTTTAACTGCCTGCTTTAAAACTTTGGTTTCTATTCCATACAATTCTGCAAGATCTCTGTCCAGCATTATTTTTTCATTCCGTACAACATATATCCGGTTCAATATCCTTTGCTCCATTACCAACGCTTGTAATTCTTTCTTTGCCATTGATTGCTTTTTGTTTTGTAAATATAATATTTCTTAAAAATTGGAGGTCACAAATTGTGACCTCCAATTTACAACGGATGATACTTTATAACATCGTCCTGTAATTCATCAATGTTGTTTGCTTTGTATTCTTCTGTTGAGCTTACATATTTATGCCCGGCTAAGTACTGAACCTTTCGCAGATCATATTGTTTCAACCATGCTGTAATTACGGAGGCTCTTATCTGGTCAAAGTTTTTTATCCTGCTGTTTATTTTTCGTAAGTGAACCAGCATCATTTGAGTAACACAATAAAAATTATCTGTCTTGCTCCATTGTAAAAATAATTTATCACTGGTGCCATGAACTTCTCCACCGGATGCTGTGCATAAAAACTGCTTCCTGATTTCATGTATGTAATCCATCAACTCGTAAACCTGGTGACTTTCTAAACGCATTGTCCTGGCTGCTGTTCTTCTTTGGCTGTGGATGGTTATTTTTCCTTCTCTTAGTTGCAGGTCTTGTAAATTTATCTTTGCAACTTCTTCCACTCTCAAGCCCTGGTAAATCAATAAACTCAATATCACTTTGTTCCGCTTTCTTGATAAAATATTTTTTCGCTGCGGCGGCATGTTGCCGGTTACTTCAATGGATGAAGGATAAAGGCTGTAGAGTGTTTTCAATTCTTCTGTGTTGAGGGTATCGTAATAAACTTTTCTTTTGATGCCTTGTACTTTGATGTGTGCAACTGGATTTTCTTTTACCATTCCTTCACTGATCAGGAACTGGTAAAATTTCCGGATATGGTTTAAGTAATTCGCTACCGTCTTTTGGCTGGCTCCATGCTTGCTGCTCCATTGCATAAAACTCATTGCATCGGGATAACTGATCTCTTCCAGCTCAATAATATTTTCTGTTGCTGCCCATTGCCTAAAGTATTCTGCCGCTCTTACTGTTGTTTCTGTTGTTGCAGGGCTGTACCTTTTTAATGTTAACCATTCCCTGAACTTTGAGTAATCATATTGTGTTTGCATAATCGTTGTTGTTTTCGGTTTCTAAAAAGTGTGTATAGATTTGAGTTGATTCTAAACTGCTGTGCCCTAAAAATTCTTTTATCCTTTCCAGCTTCATGCCGTTTTGTAAAAGATGTGTTGCAATGCTGTGGCGTAATGTGTGCAGGTGTATATCCTTTTGCATCAGTTCTGCATTGGCTGTAAATTGTATCAGTTGCTTTAACCGTATCAGCATCATTTGGCCGTCTAACCGTTTGCCGCTTTGTGTTACTAAAAATGCTTCGTTCTTATCGTTGCAGAAGTAGGGCCTGGCATCGTATAAATAATTTTGCAGGTGCAGTAAACTTTGCTTTGTAACCGGTATCATTCTTTCTTTGTAGCCTTTGCCTTTTCTTACATGCAGTATTTGCTTTTCAAAAATGATGTCCCTAATATCAAGGTGGTAAACTTCATTCCTTCGTAAGCCGCAACCGTAAAACGCTGTCAACATCGCTTTGTCTCTCAACTGCATCGCTTCATAATAAAAAATCCCTTTATCACCTTTCTTTTGTTCGTAGGGTTGATTGGTTACTTCAAAAATTTGTTTGATCTCTGCCTGTGTAAGTATGTCGCTGATTTCAGCATTATCTTCTTCGCTTTGTATATCCAGCTTGGGTAATAATAACCTTGCGCTTTGTCTTAGATAGTCGCCGAACTTTTGTAATGCCTGTAAATGTTTGTTCAGATAAGCTGCACTTAATCCGCCTGCTGTTCTTTTGTTGCCCCGGTCTTTTAGTTTGTAATAATGTTCTTTCATCAGGTCGTTGGTGATCTGGAACAGGCCTGCATAACCTTTGCTCTCTGCATAGAATAAAAATTCCTGTATGTAATTGGGCAACTGGTAAACCGTTTGTTCACTGTAACCTAATGTCTGTAACCATTCTTTGAAGCTGGCAATAATATACCGGTACGCTTCGCTGTGCAGCGTTAATTGTTTCATGTCAATAAATTTTGTGGGTGCTTGTATGTTTGGATGAACTATTGAACTTCTTCTACAAAAGCTTTTGCTGGCTTGTGTTTCAGTAGTCCATTTTTCTTTTGAACCAGCTTTGGACTTTGAACCTCTGCACTTAACTTCTGTAAGGCTTCGTCTAATACGTTGCTGATGCTGTCCTGCAGTTGTGTGTATTCTTCGTAACTCACCACTTCATAAGTAAAGCCCTGGGTTTTGCTGCCGCTGCTCTTTTTTATAAAGCCATTGGTAAACAGTTGCAGCATGTATCTTTTTTGATTGCTGGCATTGATGCGTAAGGCTTGCCTTACTTCTCTTGTACTGAACACTGAACGGTTATTTTCTTTGAGGTAATTTTTTAGTTGCTCTAAGTGATTTCTACAGGCATTATTTAACTCGTCTGCTTTTCTTAACAGTATTGGTTTAATCAGTTTGTTTGCGGCTGCAATGTCCTCTAAAGTGGTTTCTATATAAATCTCGCCGGTGGCTTGATCTACTTTGTGTTCCCGTTGGTATTGGTGATAAAAAGTTACTGCTTCAATGAACTGTAAGTAATGGCTGTTGCTTCTTCTTGGTTTAAAAACTTCGTTGGGTATTTTTAATTGCTCTGCATAAGGATTGATTACTGATACCGGTTGCAATATTCTTTGTGTGTTTTGTAAAAGCTGTTTGATGTTTCTTTCTTCTTCGGTGTTGATTGTGCCTGCACTTTTTTTCCGTTGGTACTCCATTATTTTTTCGTCCTGCTCTGCTGTTTCATTGATGTAAATTAAAAAACTGCGGTTTGCATTGTCCTCATAAACTTTTTCCTGTGTGGTGCATCCTGCAACGGTTACAGGGCCGTTTACAGTTAGTGTTACTGTCCTGGTCATACCCCGTTCATCTTTCTTTGGGAAGATTTTTGTTATCCTTGATTTACTCATTAACTCCCTTAGTGCATATAAAATTTCACTGGCTCCGTCCATATCTTCAATCAGCAATAATTTATTTCTGATTTCATAAGTACCGTAATAATAAAGTGCATTGCTGGTTAATGATGTGCTTTCTATTTTATCTTCATCCGGTACAAGCTCTGCAAGCTTTTCCTGTAAATGTGATTTGCCTGCGCCACTGCTGCCAAAGCTGATGATGTGCAATGGCTTTTCTCTTTTCCTGTTCACAAAAATCAAGTACATGATTATCCTGTTTTCTTCTTCACCAACCACACCGCTTTTTCCTATGAGTTCATTGGTAACTTCCATCAGGTTTTTACTTTCTAAAAATTGCTGTGCTGCTGCTTTCTCTTGTTCACTTAGTATTTTGATTTGCTGCTTTTTTTGTTCCTGTGTTTTTTCTATTTGCTGCAGCCTGTAACTTTCTAACTCATTAGTGATGTCAGATAAATCTTTGCTTACTGCTGTTACGCCAACTTCCAACCGGTCGGCAATAAGCCTGGCTAATTTCTCAACCTGTGTAATGCTGTATAAATCTAAGTTCTGCCTTATCGCTAAAGCTGCTATGTCTGGATTGTTCAGGTAATGCTGGAACTTCCTGTTTAGCACTTCTATTTTTATTGTTACTCTCAACCGGTCTAATCCTTCCAGTCGGATGCCGCCTAAAATGGTGTAAGCAATTTCTTCTGTGTGGTAAGCCATCGCTTCGGGGTTGGCCGTGTTGATTTTGTTTTGCTGCATGTGGATAATTTTTTGTGCTACAATAATGTAGCAAAATAAACACATTTGCTACATTGCAGCAAACCCGTTTGTGTCGTTTTATCCACATCATGCGGCAAAACAACGGTTTTAATGCTACCTATATGCTATTTTTGTGTGGATAAAAACACAATTATGTCGCAGAAAAATAAATTAGGCAACCGCATTACAGACCTTCGCAAGGTTAAAGCCTGGTCACAATCTCAACTGGCAGAGAAAGTCGGTATCTCTTACGCTCAGATTGGCCGCTATGAGACCAAAGGTTCTCAGCCATCTGCCGAAGTGCTTAAAAAAATTGCTGAAGCTTTAGATACCTCCGTAGATTTTTTAATTAATGGCAATACAGAAGATAAAGCAAACGCTGTACTCAATGATCCAGAAGTAATACGGTATTTTAAAGAAGTTGATAATTTACCCAGTGATGATAAAACCGCTTTGCTTAGAGTGATCGGTGGATTTTTAAGAGATGTAAAAACTAAACAGGCGTACGCTTCGTAAAATACAAAAGCCCTCGGTTGAGGGCTTGTAATTTATTTTTTTAAATGTAATGATTCGAACATTATCGTATAGCTGGGGAAGTCATTGAGTTTTTATCCCAAGTACAATTTGGGCAATAAAAAAAAGGCAGCTTAGATTTCATATATAGATGATTCCTTCCAATTCTTAAATCTTCTTTAAAAAATGTTGTATAAAACATTCGTGTGTCTAACTTGACTTTTAGATCAAATAAGTAATTAACATTGGCTTTCAATTTAGTAATAAAAAAAGGATTTGTATAAATTGGAGAATTATGTGAAGGCCCATAAACATCTTTTTGTGTAATGCTGTTTATCACAACTACTATTTTTTGCACTTCTCCAATTTTACCTATAATCAATTCATTGGGTTCTGTAAACTTAAAGACCGTTGTATCATTGATAATGACCTCATAGTTAATTGAACCGTTACTTTTCTTTGCATAACCTCCGTCATCAATAATAAACTTATTGCTTAGATTTTCCTGAACATTTACATCCCTAAGAATAGGAAAATTTGCAGAGTCTGTTAAAACTGAAAGGCGTTTTTTATTTACGGAATATACTCCTGATGAATAAATTTCCATACTCTTCCCGTAATAATAAAACTCAAAAGTACTGTCGGGGTTAAATTTAATATGCTCACCGATTTTATTTGAATACAATCCCGGCTTAAAAAAAATGCTATGACAACCTGATAATATGATACAGATAGCAAAAGACGTAAAAATATTTATAGCAAAGTTTTTCATATGGTCATTTTTCTACCACGGTTTTATAAAGATCAATTCCAGACACATATTTGGCATCTATATCGTCAATATTACCAGGAACCCCATAATCTGATCTAGGTATACCCCAAGGATTAAAAGCATACTCCTTTCTATATCCACTTGCTTCATAACTAAAGACGGAAGCCTTAGTTTTATATTTTGAGGTCGGTAATGCTTCCCCGGGTTTTACAATGCCTAATCTAAATCCATCGGCATGGTCAACTTCATGTAAAATATCTTCGGTGCCCCCTGGCAAGTACCTTATATTTACAATACCATCTGCTTGAAAATAAAGGCTTCCTTCCGTTGCACTTGAGCTTAATTTAGTAAAAGTATATCCATGACTTTTGTCATCAATTAAACCCTGTATCTGTGTTTTAGAATCGTCCAGAGAAAGAACTCTTTTTCTAATATCTTCTACTTTTGCTTCAATTTTGTTTTTCTTTCTTGTCGATGTCTTGTCTGTAATTTCATTGCTTAAGCTTGCTGATTTCTCTCGTAACTCTTTTTGTTTGTTGTTAATATCTTTTATTGCATTTGCTGCTACATTTTTATCATTTTGATTTACTAAAGTATCACCCAAAAAATCCATGTTTTTTATTGGATTATTGCCCATTGCAGCATACAAGCTTTCGTCATAATTTGGTTTGGGATCTATCTGCCAAAACCTTCCTAGCTGAGGATCAAGACTTCTATAAAATGTAGAGTATAATTCTAAACCGCTTCCATCACTAAATTCTTTTGATTGTAATTCACTGCCAACGTTCCATTTCTTTTTATTTTCAATACCACCAGCTGCTTTACTTGATATGCCGCTCATGGTGAGTCCGAACGGATGAAAATGTTACCGCTGTAAAGGCTATCCCAAACTGGCTTTTACACTCAAAAATATCAAAGAACAATTGCTTGTTAAATATAAGAAAAGTATTGCTTAAAAGCCAGGTTTGGAGAGTCTAATATGTCGCTGGTTAAAACCCAGAAGACGGCAACGCAGGCAGCTTACCTACGGCGGCAGAAACGCACTTGCCGGCCCTACATATCTGCGCCAGGAAACAATATTATAATTTATAGCAGTGTTTTAAGTATATTCGAATAATCCGTACATTTAAGCGTGGAGTTTCCGTAGAGATGGGGGTTTACAATACCCTATTGTGGTAATAAAAAAGCTATCGGTTTATGAAAACCAATAGTTTATATAACTTGATTTTTTGCAGGTGATAATTGGAACACTTGCAAATTTCTTATTGCAATTGCTCATCAAAAAAATTAACAAAAAGTTTCTCAAAAAACTTAGATGTGTCTTTATAGACATGGTTGTCAATCTTCCAATACTGAAAAAATCTATCCGTGTAAATAGTATCTAAAATTCTTTCATTTTTGTATCTGATTAATGCAGCTTGATAACTTAAATCCTCTAATTTAGTTAGTTTAAGAAGTTGAATTTTTTTTTCAATTTTCAGTAACATTCGCTGACTTATTAACTCTACTGTGTCAAATTTTATTTTATATGACCAAAATTCTTCTTCCGTAATTCCTATAGGCCGTAATGCATCTTGCTGATAGAACAATACAACAATTTTGTTTTGCACTTTAGTTTGTTTACAAAAAGGTAAAATAGAAAAACATAAAATTAAAACAGGAGCTTTCATGTTTATTATTTTTTAGTTGGTTTAAAAGCAAAATCTGCAGGAACGTAATAAGAACCATAATTGCATCTAAGCGGCTCATCCAACTTAATATTAATTGAATTTTGTATTTTTAAAGTTGTATACTGTTCTTCCATTCCTCTAAACGGTTTTCCGCCTTTTAATTGTTCATCGGTACGATCTTGTGGTGTTCCTTTTCTTTTTTGATATTCTGGATCATACCTAAAATTATAAGCATGACCTAATTCATGTCCTAACCCAGATGCTGCTGAATTAAATTTGTATCCCTTAGATCCCCTCTCCCAAGTATTATAAAATAAAAGCATAGCATTAGGATTAAAATTAATTATACCATTTTGACCATCTGGTTTAAAATCAAAATAATCAGCTTGATTTTGTACACTAGAGCTATTCACAATTGTAACTTTATAATTCTTATCCGTAACTATTTTTGTTAATAGATCGACTGTCCCAGAGCCAAGGTCTATTTCCATTGCATCGTTTGCATCCAAAATGTTTAGAGCAGATACAGCGCTGTTAATAAAACCATTTTCTCCGGTGTATTCAGACAACTTTGTAATATTGCCATCTTTATCTTCTGAATAGTTATAAGCCTTTCCATTTTCAAACAAAACGTTATGATCGTAGGTTTTTTCTTCACCTTCTTCATTTTTTAGTTTTTCTTTTCCGTTAATAATTATATATTCTCCCGTTGGATCAATAAAGTAAAGTGGGTTATTTGCTACATAGGAGTAAGTTGTCTGTGAAAAATATCTTTCACTTTGTGGATCAATAACATGCCATCTCCCAATTTGCCCATCATACATCCTCGCCCCATAATCCATCCATTCCAATCCACTACCATCACTAAACTCCTTTACTTGTTTCTCCTTCCCATTGTATTCATACTTATTATCAATCTTTCCTGCTGCCTTACTACTGATCCCAGCCATCGTCAACCCGAACGGATAATAACATTATCGTGGTAATTGCAATACCAAACTGGCTTTTAATTCAAAAAATATCAAAGAACATTTGCTTGTTAAATATACAAAAAGTATTGTTCAAAAAGGCAGTATAAGTGTAATACGCCGCTGGTTAAAACCCAGGCGGCGGCAATGCAGGCGGCTTACCTACGCCGGCAGAAAGTGATTGCATTGGGATTGCTGATGTCTATTTTCAGTTCCATAAAAAAGATTTTTAGTACTTATCAGTTGCAAACATAACTTATCAGTTTTAAAGAACAAAATTTATTAGATTTGGTTAGCACCTATCAGGGTTATAATTTTGAGCATTATCCCATTTTTCAGTATTAAATAGCACTTATGAGTTTTGGTAAACGATTAACACAGGCCCGTAAAAAAAAAGGCATCAGCCAGGAAGACCTGGCCGCACAGCTTAACACCAAAGGGCCGGTGATTGGCCGCTACGAACGGGATGAGATGAAGCCTTCTATTGAGGCTGCTGCCAACATGGCTAAGATCCTGGAAGTGTCTTTGGATTGGCTCGTGGGTAACACAGATACTGAACTAAACACCAACACCCTCAACCGCATACAGGATATTGATAAACTCAATGAAAAAGATAAGGAACTCGTTTTTGAGTTCCTCGATTCTTTTATCTCTAATAGAAAAATTAAAAAAGCATTGAACTAATTCGATTTCTTTAATTAAAGAATGTCTACTAAAACAGCTATTATATTATTAATCAACTTGGTGTTAGCATTATTGCTGATAAAAGTGATATTTAAAACTTTTAAAAACTTCTTACGAAGTATATACTATTACTTGTATCCAAATATAATTTCAATATTAAAAAAAGACTACGACAACGATTTTAATTACACTCATAAACTATTATTGTTTATAGTAATTATTGTTATCATTATCTTGATCGAACTTCACTTTTTTTATTAAGCTTTATTCAACTCCTAATAAATTCCCTTCATCGTTTTTACTTGATAGAACCCTGTAGTATATTGTAGCATCATTAGTTATATCCTTAACAATAGAGGACATAAATTTTGTAAAATGCAATTTTAGATGAGTTGATTTTTTAGTTCTAATTATAAGGTAGTCTTTACCTCTCTCTATTAATTTTATATCTTTCTCTTTAACTATATCATTTATGGCCAGGCTATCATATTCTTCAGGTTTAATTTCCCATGAAGAGGATGTAGTAAATTTCATTATTTGCTTCACGCCACCGAATATACCATCCGCAAATTTTGCGTCTTTAAAAGAACCTATCATTTGTTGAATAATGTTATTGGCAGTATCTTGATTTATTAGCCATTCAAACCCATGTCCAAGACGTAATTCTATATCCCTATCCTGCAAAGAAAAAAAGATAAGTGCTCCATTGTTAATCCCTTTCTCTCCAATCCCAATATCTTTCGCCAATTCAATGCTAAAATCATAACCACTTTTATTAAATGGAAGCTTCTCCTGCGTATAAACTATAATCTCACACTTAGTATCTCTTTGGTATAATTTTAATAAGCTATCAAGTTTATAATATTCTTTAGAATTAAATATTTTAGCCTTATCATAAATTAATCGTTTCTCGTAATTATGAGGCTCTTTTTGGGTTCCACATGAAGTTAATAATAGTAGTAATGATAGAATTATTAGTGATCCAGCATTCGTTTTCATTTTCTTAGTTTTTGTCACTTTTTATTACTTTCCTCTTTATTTCCAGCAAATTCTTTAAGCCTATCTAATAAAGCTTTCTTTGTCTGCTCAAGTGTAAATCGTCAGCACAATCTGGACTAAAAATAGGTTAATTTTAGATAGTGTTTCCCTTGTTAACTCTAAAAACAAAATGTTATGGGAACAAATCAAAAACAGTCCACAGAAAACTTCATTAAAGACATTCGCCGCAAGACCAGGCGGTTATTTTCCTCCGAACAAAAGATTCTGATAGTGATGGAAGCACTACGGGGTGAGACCTCTACAGCTGAGATCTGCCGTAAGCACGGGATTAACCAGGCCTTGTTTTACAAATGGAACAAGGAGTTTATGGAAGCAGGGAAAAAACGCTTGAATGGCGATACAACCCGAGAAGCTACCAGTGATGAAGTAACCGAACTGCGCAAAGAAAATCTACGATTAAAAGAAATGGTAGCCGATCTTATGCTTCGTTACGACATTGTAAAAAAAAGCTTGAGCATCTTGGAGTAAGCGAAAAGTATCAACGACGTATGAGATTAACAGCATCTGAAAAGCAGGAAATTATCTGGTTGGTTGAACGCTCAGACCTTGGTGTAAACAGAACCCTTGCACAAATAGGCATAAACAAAAGCACGTTTTACAATTGGTATAAAGCCTATTTGGACAATGGATCTGGAGGCCTTGAGCCAAAGCACAGCACCCGGCAACGCTGGAATGCAATACCCCAGGAAGAAAAGAATCTTGTGGTTGAAATCTCTCTTGAGTACACGGAGTTATCACCTCGGGAATTGTCCTGTAAACTCAGTGATACTAAAGGGATATTTATCTCAGAATCCAGTGTTTACCGCATTTTGAGGGCAAGAGGGCTGATTACTACCCCCTCTCACATTTTACTAGCCGCCGGTAATGAATTTAGTCAAAAGACCTGCTTTGTTCATGAAATGTGGCAGACTGATTTTACCTACTTCAAGATCCTAGGATGGGGTTGGTATTACCTCAGCACAGTGTTGGATGATCACAGCCGTTATATCGTTCATTGGGAACTCTGCAAGACAATGAAAACAGAAGATGTTCAACGGACGATTACCAGGGCCTTAGAAGCTGCAGCATTGCCAAAAGAGTTCAGGCCAAAGTTATTGTCGGACAATGGGGCTTGCTATATTGCAGCAGAACTGAAGGAGTTTTTAAAGGACAAAAAGATGAAATCAATACATGGTAAGCCCAATCATCCGCAAACTCAGGGCAAAATTGAACGCTATCACCGCTCAATGAAAAATGTGGTAAAACTTGACAATTATTACTGCCCTGATGAGTTGATAGCCGCTTTAACTGCCTTTGTCCATTATTATAACCATGAGCGCTATCACGAATCGCTTGGCAACGTTACACCGGCAGATGTTTATTACGGAAGGCAGGATGAAATTTTTAAGTACAGAGAAAGAATCAAATCCATGTCGTTAAAAAGAAGACGGCAGGAATTTTTTAAACAAAAAATCGCATCCTGATTTTAATCTCTACCCTATAAAACTAAAAACAAAATGGTATCTTTATTTTAAACAATTTAAAACAAAAAACACTCTCTAAGAATTAGTTCATTCGTTTTGACTACATACATAAATAAAAACAGTTTTAGTAATAGACCAGCATAAATAAACCTGTATGTTGAAAAAATATTTGATAGTTGCAGCCCTACTGTTTGTACAGCAGGCAATGGCACAAACAGTAAATTATGTACGCACATGGGATGCAAAAATCCCTTTTACCGACCCGGCTACCATGAGCACCCGGCCGGTAACTGAAGTAATGCAAACTACTGGTTATGTAGATGGCTTAGGTAGGCCTTTGCAAATGGTTGTTAAAGAAGGTTCGCTTTTAACACATCTTAATAACAATACAAAAACAGATATGGTTACTTACTCGGTCTATGATGAGCTGGGCAGGGAAGTAAAAAAATATCTGCCCTATGCTGCAACAACCAATACCGGTAATTTAAAAGCAGACCCTATAAATGAACAAAGCAGTTTTTACTGGAGCCAATTAAACGGCCAGGGTGAAACCTATTTTTACAGCAACAGCGATGTGGAAGCCAGCCCGCTTAACAGGCCCACTAAATCATACGCACCAGGCAATAACTGGGTAGGTGCAGGCCGGGGCGTCGCTATGAATTATTTAAACAACACCACTGCAGATGAAGTAAAGATATGGACCGTAAACAGCCCCGGCAATTACAGCATTGGTGACGGCAGCACAAGCCCCGCTAATTATCTGAATGGCTTATTAACCGAAATGCATACCACCGATGAGCATGGCAACCAGGTGGTAGAGTATAAAGACAAGGAAGGCAAAGTGATACTGAAAAAAGTACAGGTAGATGCCGCTATAAACGATAGTTATACAGGCTGGCTTTGCACTCATTATGTGTACGATATATACAATAACCTGCGGCTGGTAATACAACCTAAAGCTGTGGCAAAATTATTAATCAACGGATGGACGCTTACCACTGCCATTATTGATGAACTCTGTTTCCGTTATGAGTACGATGGCAAAAACCGCATGAGCATTAAAAAAGTACCCGGTGCTTCCGAAGTGTATATGATTTACGATAAATGGGACAGGCTGGTACTTACACAAGATGGTAACATGCGCAGCAGCAATAAATGGATATTTACCAAATACGATTATTTAAACAGGCCCGTAATTACCGGCTTGTATACCAATGCTACAAATACAGGGCAGGCTGGCATGCAAACCTATGTAGATGGGCTGATGAATACAGCCGGGCGATTTGAAACTACTGATGGCAGCACAACCGGGTATACCACCACCGCCAGTTTTCCATCGGCAAGCAACCCCGACCTGCTTACAATTAGTTTTTACGATAATTATAACTGGACAAGTGCTTACAGCAATTTCGCAAGCATGAACACCGCTGATAATGGTTTGTTTTACGGCACCGGCAGCCCGCTGTATGCCCAGCCAATTACCCCTAGCGATAAAACCAAGGGTATGATGACCGGTAACATAACATACATATTAAACAGCACCCAAAAACTGGTAAGCAGTATTTTTTATGATGACCGTGGCCGTGCCATACAAAGCAAGGTGCAGAATATTACCACCGGTATCGATGTTACCACCACCCAATACAATTTTAGCGGTCAGCCATTAATGAGTGTACTGCAACACGACAAAGCAGGTGGCACGGCACAAAGCGTAAAATTGATAACCAAACTGAGTTACGATGAACTGGGCAGGTTGCTTGAAGTGAAAAAGAAAATAACCCAAACCATTAATGGCAATACCATACCAGCCAATGCAACCGAAAAAACCATTGTAAAAAACGAATACGATAAACTGGGGCAACTGGTAACTAAAACCCTGGCACCGGCCTTTAACAGCAATGCCGGGCTTGAGCAATTGAAATACGATTACAATATACGTGGCTGGCTTACCAGCCTTAATAAAGATTATTTAAGCGGCACCAGCCCCGATAAATACTTTGGGATGGAACTGGCTTATGATAGAACCGGCACCGTGGTAAGCGGCACCAATTACAATAACCCACAGTACAACGGCAATATTGCCGGCACCATCTGGAAGAGTAAGGGCGATGGAGTAAACCGCCAGTACGATTTTGGCTATGACAAAGTAAACCGTTTACTGAAAGGTGATTTTAAACAGAAGAATAGCAATGGCAGCTGGAATGCAGATGAAGTGAATTACAAAGTTTGGATGGGTACCAACGGAACCGATAATGGTACAGCCTATGATGAAAATGGCAACATAAAACAGATGCAGCAATGGGGGCTTAAATTAACAGGCAGTAGCCAGATAGATAATCTTACCTATAATTATACCAGTAATACTAATGCCGGGTTAAGTAATAAATTATTGAAAGTTACCGATGCGATTATCGACCCTGCCACCAAACTGGGCGACTTTAAAGATGGCAACAACACCAATAATGATTATACTTATGATGTAAACGGAAATATGAACCTGGATAATAATAAAGCCATCAGCAGTATTACCTATAATTATTTAAACCTGCCATCTGTGATTACTGTAACCGGAAAGGGCACCATTACTTTTACCTATGATGCAGCAGGTAATAGATTAAAGAAACTAACAAACGATAACAGTACTGCCGGTAAAAGGATTACCACAACTACCAATTATTTTGCAGGTATGGTTTACGAAAGTAAAACTACCGAACCTACAGATGCAAACTCACCTGATTATGCAGACAGGCTGCAGTTTGCAGGGCATGAGGAAGGCAGGATAAGATATAAACCCGCTGATTTGGTGAATAATATCCCCGCCAATTTTGCATATGATTATTTTATAAAAGACCACCTGGGTAATGTGAGGATGGTGCTTAGCGATGAGGCACAGCAGGACCAATACCCTGCTGCAACCATGGAAGAAGCTGCGGCTACAACAGAAGAAACATTTTATAGTAACTTGGTACAATCCAGAACAGCCCTGCCTAATGGCTATCCCAAAAACAGCCCGGCTGGTAACGAAAGGGTAGCCAAGGTTACCGGCACTTATGGTGGTGGTATTAAAATAGGCCCTGCCATGATACTGAAAGTAATGGCTGGTGATAAATTTAACGTGCAGGTTAACAGTTGGTATAAAATTGCACAGGGCCAAACCATTGACCCGCCAAACGGCATTGTAACCGAATTGTTTAACGCCCTCAATAACGCCGTAGGCGGTTTGGCAGGTGGTAAAGTATCTGCCACTGAGCTGGATAATGCCGGTGTGTTTTTACCAGGGGTAAATAGTTTTATAAACAACCAAAGCAATAACAGCAATACCAACAGCCCCCGTGCCTATTTAAACTGGATACTTTTTGATGAGCAGTTTAATTATGTAAGCAGCAGCAGCGGTTTTGAGCAGGTACCTGTAGAATCGTATTATAACAACGGTAATATCCCTAATAATAACACAAAATTGCATGTGCGTAATGATATGCCTATAAATAAGAGCGGATTTTTGTATATTTATGTAAGTAACGAAACACCAAATATTGATGTGTTCTTTGATAATTTACAGGTAACTCATATAAGAGGACAGATATTGGAGGATACTCATTATTATCCGTTCGGGTTAGTTATGAGCGGCATCTCCTCGAAATCAGCCGGCTCTCTCACAAACAAGTTTAAGTTTAACGGTAAAGAAGAGCAGCACCAGGAGTTTAGCGATAATTCAGGACTTGAATGGTTGGATTACGGGGCAAGGATGTATGATAACCAAATAGGGCGTTGGCATAGCATCGACCCTTATGCTGACAAGTACCATAGTTGGACACCTTATAATTACACATTTAATAATCCTGTTTATTTTGTTGACCCTGACGGACGAGATGGAATGGTAACAAGAGTAAATGGGAAGGGAACAAAGGATGACCCCAATGTGATTACTGTTAAAGCGGAGTACTATTACAATAAAAACAATTTAGACAAAGATCAAACCAAAGGGTTAAATGCTGCAATCTCAGGATATAATAAAACTAATAGTTCATTTGGTAGCGAAAAAGAAGGTACTTATACAGTTGTTAAATTTGAATTAAGTGCGAAAGGATTTGATAGTGATGGAGAGGTTGATGAAGCAGTAAATAGCTCTAAGTTTGAAAATGAAAAGGGAGGTACTTCAAGATTTGGAAATAAAGTTACAGTTGGAGAAGGCACTATAAATCCTGAAGGGAACACTGTACTTGGAGATGATGATGGTAGAAAGATTAATTTATTTGGGAATGCAATAAATGCAGCATCAGAAAAAACGGGAATTAGTAAAGACAAAATAGCTCAATATGTGTTTGGCCATGAAATAGGTCACAACCTCGGAGCTGAGCACGGCGATGCCAGTCCTATGGCGGAGCAAGTATCTTTCTATCCTATAATGAAATCTGGTTGTTTAGGTGGAGAAGGATGTATTGAAAGGTGGCAAATATCAAACGGCTCAACATCTATCTCAAATAAGTTGCCGCCAACCTTGATCAATAGAATTGAAAGCCCGGTTGGACCCCGTTATTTAAATTACCCTAAACCCCCAGGCCAATAATTTATGAAAATTCTTTCAATCACTTTTTTATTGGTTGTGTATTTATGTTTATCGCAATCGCTTTTTGCACAAACAGATACTATAAAAAGTAAAAGTTGTTTTGATACTGTTGAAGTGTCAGGTTATTATGTTTTTGTTTACACCAAAAATGAAATCAATCAGCTAATAAAAAGCAATAACAGTAAAAGGAAAGGGAAACCGTTTAGCATGTCTATTGGTGATGAGTATAAGGAGTTTTTTATTCCGCTTGATAGTGTTAGAGCAGGAAGAACACTATCCTCGATACTTAATGATTTACTTTTAAAAAATAAAACGGATAATTATATCAAGTATTCTAGCATGGATAATTATTCTTTTGAAGATTACAATATTGGATGCTTGAAATTCTTTAAAGCTGTATCCGAGTGGCCAAAGTTTGTTAGTGGTGAATTTTATATAACAACAGGCATTAAAAGTAAGTATTGCTTCAAAATATTTTCTTTGTCTGCAAAGTGGATAAAGCTTCAGTTATCTAAAGAAGCGGCTAATGAAATACTTGCAAGAAAAGCGAAGTATTTAAATCCATTAGAACCACGATACAATATTTTTATCTTCAAAGAACTGCTCAATAATAATTTAACTCCTTTGTTAAGAGATCAGCCTGTTAAGATATGGAAGACTTTAGAACCATTTTGGTAGGACAACAAAGCCACTCAAATTGAGGGTTTTTGTATATTATGAAGCCTAAGACAACGATGAAAATATACCGAATACATTTTGTATATTTAACCAGCAAATGTTCTTTGATATTTTTTGATGTAAAAGCCAGTTTGGTATTGTATTTACAGCAATAAAGTTATTATCCGTTCGGGTTGACAATGGCGGGGATTAGTTCCGAAGCTGCAAAAGGAATAGCTTATCCAACCAATAAGTACAAATACAATGGCATTGAAGAAACAAAAGAATTAGGCCTTAGTGAATACGATGCCAAACTTAGAATATTAGATCCGCAGATTGCAGTTTGGTGGCAGGTTGATCCTGAAACTGAAAACATGGAAATGTGGAGTCCTTATGCTTCCAATTATGATAATCCCATTTTATACCAAGATCCATTAGGAAATGAACCGGAATGTTGTTGGGAACAATTTAAAGATGCGGTAGTTCAATCAGTTCAACAAGTATCATCATTAGTTGCAGGAGCTGTAAATGCATGGGGTTCCGACCAGGCATTAGGTGCAGGAAGTAAAACAGCAAGTCAGGCTGGAATAAGAGGAGATAACGCAGCATTTTATACAGCTGGACAAACTGTAGGGCATGTAGTAGCATTAGTAACTGGTGCTGCGGAAGTTATTGGAGGTGGTAGCGGAGAATTAGCAAGCGTAGGTTTAGCCACTCCAATTGCAATTCCAGTAGCAGTCCACGGAGTATCTGTATTTGCTACAGCAGGTTATAAACTGTTTAGTGCAGCACCTATTCAGGAAGCACCTCTTGCCGGGGGAAAGAGTGGTACTTCACGAGAGGCAAGAAGAGAGGTTATGCGTAAAGAAAATATCCCCACAAGTCAACAACCAACTTCTCAAAAAAACACTCCAGCAGGTAGAACTTATAAATATAAAGTGCCAACCCCCGGTGGAGGCAAAACTACAAAAGAGGTACAACAACAATTAAAAGACAGAAACCATCCCCCACATTGGGAAGCTGGTACCCCTAAAAAAGGAGGGCAAAAAGATCCTGTAGGTAGAAATAGACTTCAAAATGGGAAATCAAAACAAGATTACTAATGAGCAGATTGAAATTATTAATTAGAAAAAATCAAGGGAAAAAAGAATTGAAAAATTATATTGAGAAGCTTTCTGATATTCTAAAAATCAGTATCAGCGTACAGGATTTTTCTTCGTTAGAAAAATCTGATGAATTATCTGCCCAATATTATTTAGATTTCAAAAAAAAGGAGAAAAAAATTGACAAAATCGTTAAGGTTCAAGATTTAATGATTGTTCCTGAAATGATCAAAAAAGAGTTATCTACAATAGAAAGTCTAAATGATAAGACTTATTTAATAAGCAAACAAAGTGAAATTTGCGGAGTAGTTGTAGTTCCTTTGGAAAGTTGTTTAAAAAAAGAAAATATTAAAAGCCTTATAGAATTAGACGGTGATAATCTTTGCCTAATAACTATTGATAAAAAAGTTGGTATTTATATTGATTATTATTCTGAATATAAAATCGGAATAGAAACTTTTTATTATCAAGTTACTCTTTGGTAGTATGTTGTTGCTACCGCTGTAGGAAACCTTAGCTTTGCCGTCGCCTGGGTTTTAAATTCGACAAGCAGCGAAAATATACCGAATACTTATTGTATATTTATTAAACAAATGTTCTTTGATATTTTTTGAAGTAAAAGCCAGTTTGGTATTACAATTACCACGATAATGTTATTATCCGTTCGGGTTGACAATGGCTGGGATTAGTAGTAAGGCTGCCGGAACTATACAAAATAAAGAGAAGACTTTTCAGGGACAAAGATTTGATGATGACTTAGGATTAAACTGGGTACAGTTTAAATGGCGAAACCATGATCCACAAATAGGAAGGTTTATAGAAGTAGATCCTCTGTCTGAAAAATATGTTTACAACAGCACTTATGCATTTAGTGAAAATAAAGTAACAGGTAATGTTGAGCTAGAGGGATTAGAATCAGCGCGAATGGTTTTGCCAGCAGAACTTACAAAACAGCAGGTAAATGATGTTTACAAAGGAATTGACCAATCTGTTACCAAACAAGCCATAGGGGCTGCTTTTGTAGGGTTCGCTATATTTGGAATTCTGCAACCTGAGATTGGAATTCCAATGGCAGTTTCTTTTTTAAGTGGGGCTCCTGTTACACCTTCACCCCAGGCATTCGCCACCACGTCAGCTGCTGTGGTGCCAACAGTATCCGGTGAAACAGCAGGCGATGAAACTGTAACATTGTTTCGTGGGGTAAATCAAACAAGAACTCCAGTTGCATTCGATGAAGCCTTAGCAGGGAACGCTACTCCACGAGGGGGAGTCGCTACGGCTTCTGAACATAATGCTGGTAACACAAGTAGCCCCTTTACTTCATGGACTACAAATCCTGCAGTAGCTGAGAATTATGCGCTAAGACCATCTGGCAAAGGAGTAGTTTTAGAAGCACAAGTTCCCAAAGCAGCAACTGTAACAAGTCCTAGTCTAAAAAGTGTTAATCTAAAACAATCACCAGGTAAAGTTGTCAATGAATCAGAAGTTTTAATACCAGGTAAAATAATTGGCTGTAAGGCGCAAGTGTTGTCAGGTAACTAATTAAAAATCATGAAAGAATTTCCTAAATTAAAAGAAAATCAAACAGCTATCCTTAGAGCTGAAATAAGTACAGGACACGTTTTGGATGAAAGTTTTAATATAGTAGTTGATAACAAACAAAATGTGTATACCGTTTTTGAATCTGTTGAGGAAGCTATAAATTTTTCAAATAAGCTATTGGATGAGAAGCCAGATATTGAGATAGTAATATACGGGTCAGAAAAACAAGTATTACATTTTTTGACTAATTAATAACACTGTGTTACCTCGTACAACAAGCATCCTAGAGCAATTAGAGCTTTTGCATTTTACGTCAGTACTTTTATTACACTTATACTGCCCTTTTGAACAATACTTTTTGTATATTTAACAAGCAAATGTTCTTTGATATTTTTTTATCTACAACTTAGTTTGGACTTGTATTTACAGCAATAAAGTTATTATCCGTTCGGACTTACCATGAGCGGCATTAGTTCTAAAGCCGCAAACAGTATGGATAATCGGATTGAATATTCTGGAAAAGAAAAGCAGGAAAAGGAGTTTAGTGATGGAAGTGGATTAGAAATGTACGATTTTGGAGCAAGATATTATGACCCACAAATAGGAAGATGGCATGTGCAAGATGCCTGGATATTTCGGTCAAACAGCCCCCTCAAGATCGCTTTATACAGCCCCCTCATTTTAGACTGCCATTCTTAGTTCAATCTTAATCTGTTTTTATCATGTTTTAGCTAAGTTAGTTTTTTAAGATTATCGATTCAATATCTTCTTCACTT
>CANNJE010000044.1 GCA_947504605.1 Chitinophagaceae bacterium | reverse complement strand
GTTGCAAAAAATTGTTGCTTAACAGCAATCCAGTCTACAGTGTTCTTAAACTTTTTTTCATCACCCTTCCCGGTATATTCAAAATCATAATTGCCATTTTCATTAAAGGCAATATGCGTTTGTGTAAGTTCGTACTTATGATCTTTTTCCACCTGCTCAGCTTCTGCCTGCCATAAAATATTTACCGTATTCTGTGTAAACAACTGGGGAACACCACTGAAAGAAACATTCAAATCCATCATATATTCCGATGGTCGGATGGTATACTGATGTACCAATTCTTTTCCCGAAGAATCCTTACTGCTAAAACTAAGCGTTTGACTTTTATCTGCATTAACTACCAAAGGCTGCATTGTAAAATACACATCATCCGATTGATTAACCCTGTTTCCTGCTCCCATAAAAGTATAGGAAAACTTATTAAACCCTCCTTGCTGTAAAACAACCTGCGAGCCATCAGCTTTTTTATACTTTTTCAGAACAACCTTTACCGGCTGTCCTCCTTTATTGCTAAACGTAACATTCATCACTTCGTTTTGAACTTCGATGAACTGAGCCATTTGAGCAACTGGCTTAACCTCCTCCTGCTGAATGGCCCCTTTACTAGTATCTGCTTTCAAAGAATTAATTGCAGCAGCAGAAGTATCTTTTTTCGGCTGTAAGGCAGCTATAGAATCTGCTATTCTTAATTGCTCCCCTTCATAGGCAAGACGACTCTTACTGTTTATCACAAACATCGTAATAAGTAGTGCTCCAATAATTCCAAAACCAATGAGGGTATTTCTATCCATTCCCATGCTAATTATTTTTGAGGTGGCAAAGGTAATTAAGTTTCTAGTTTTGCCACATGTATAAAAAATAAATGCCCTTTATAAGGGCATTTATTTTATTAATGGTATAATTTATTACTTTTTAGCGGTTGCTGTTTTAGCAGCGGTTGCTTCATCTTGTTTCAATTGACGTGTCATTGTTACAGAAGCAATTGGAATACGTGGAGAGTTCATGATTTCCATATTCTCTGCAACGATATCCTGTACCCTGATATTAGTATTCAATTCCAAAGCTGTAATATCTACTTCAATGAATTCTTTCAAATATTTAGGCAATGTTTTTACCTTAACTGATTTCATTTTAGTTACCAGTTTACCACCGGCTTTTACACCCACTGCAGTTCCAACATATTTCAGCGGAAGAGAAGCGATCACTTTTTTATCGTCTACCAGTTCCAAGAAATCCACATGGATCAATAAATCACTAACCTTGTTAAATTGAAGATCCTTTAGGATACAACGATGTGTAGTTCCGTTTACTGTTACATCAGCCAGCATAAATTCTGGTGTGTATACGATGCTTTTAAAGGCTGACGCAGGCGCTGAAAAACAAATTTCAGATGTACCACCATAAATTACAGCTGGCACAAGTTGCTGAGAGCGAAGTAGGCGGGTGGCTTTTTTTCCGCTTTCGGTCCTCAGTTGTCCTTCGATTGTAATTACTTTCATTTTTTAATATTTTTTATGAGGCGCAAAGGTAAGGGTTTTCCCGGGATATTTTACGGCCATTTTAAATTGTTTTAAACCAGCCAATGCTAACCAATTAGGGGGATTAACCCTGTTTTATACGCTAAGTTTGCCCCTTCCCCTAATAAACAGACTATTGATGCTTTTATTTTCGTATGCGTTACGGATAGTTACGGCAAACAATTCATCCGTTGATAATACCCTGATTTTATCACAAAGTGGCTTTACAGGTATCGTATCACAAACAACCAGCTCATTTAAAACACTGTTTTGAATATTTTCATAAGCCTTGCCACTTAATACCGGATGGGTACAAAATGCTCTGACGCTCCTGGCTCCCTTTTCCATCATTAAACCTGCACTTTTAGTAAGGGTACCGCCCGTATCACATATATCATCGATAAGCACAATATCTCTGTCTGTAACGTCTCCAATCACAACCATACTCGCTATCTCATTAGCTCTTTTACGGTGTTTATCACAAATCACCATATCTACTTCAAAATAAGAAGCTACTTCCCTAATCCTATTAGCACTTCCCACATCCGGAGCTGCAAAAGTTAGATTCTCCAGTTGCAAACTTTCTATATAGGGAATAAAAATAGCCGAGGAATCAAGGTGATCTACCGGAATATCAAAATAACCCTGAATTTGAGGAGCATGAAGATCCATGGTAATTACACGATCCGCACCGGCGGCAGTAAGCATATTGGCAACCAATTTACTTCCGATAGCCACCCTAGGCCTGTCTTTTCGATCCTGCCGGGCAAAACCATAGTAAGGCATTACGGCAATTACTTTGTAGGCAGAAGCCCTTTTGGCAGCATCAATCATCAATAATAATTCCATCAGGTTGTCTGCAGGCGCAAACGTACTTTGAATCAAAAAAACTGATTTTCCCCTGATACTTTCTTTAAACTCCACCCCTATTTCTCCATCACTAAACCTTTGTACATTTACTTGTCCTAATGGCTCTCCAAATTGTTTTGCTATTTTTTCGGCAAGGTATTGTGAGCCGGTACCTGAGAATATTTTTACATTTGATTTCATGTAGTGTAATATTATATGGTTGAAAGTTTTGCGAAAATACAGTTAGTTTATGTGAATTAAAATTTGATTTTATGGAAACTTCCAAAAAGCAATCTTCGTCTATAAAAAATTGGTCGGTTGATGACAGGCCCAGAGAAAAAATGCAAACTAAAGGAGCGTTGGCATTAAGCAACTCCGAATTACTGGCAATCCTTATCAACAACGGAAGTAAAGAAAAATCTGCGCTCGAATTAGCCAAAGATATTTTAGCCCTAGGCAAAAATAATTTAAACGAACTCGGCAAACTTAGCCTGAAAGATTTTCAACAAATAAAAGGCATTGGCGAAGCTAAAGCCATCAGCATTGCAGCTGCATTGGAATTGGGTAGAAGACGCCATAGCAGCGAATTTCTCGAAAAAACAAGCATTAAAAACAGCAGTGAAATTGCTAACTACCTGAAAGTAATTTTAAAAGATTATACCCACGAAGTATTTGGAGTGGTATTTTTAAACAGGGCAAATAAAATTATCAATTTTCAGATTATTAGCACAGGTGGTCTTACCGGAACCGTAGCCGACCCAAGAGTCATTTTAAAAAAAGCCATTGAAGTAGAAGCTACTTCAATGGTATTAAGCCACAATCATCCGTCTGGTAATTTAAAGCCCAGCCGGGCTGATGAAGAACTTACAGAAAAAATTAAACACGCCGCCGCCTACCTTGATATAAAAGTAGTAGACCATATCATTGTTAGCGAGGAAGGCTATTACAGCTTTGCAGACGAGGGCCTGTTATAAAATAATTCTCCTACAATTAAATACAGCTCCTATGCCTGTGCAGCAGGCCCTCCGAAATTAAAAGGAATTTCTACCGCCTCCATATCCTGAATAACACCATTGGCAGCTTCAAATTTTTGTACATTTTCAACCATCGCTTTCATAAAACGTTTGGCATGAAAAGGAGTAAGTATAATCCTGCTTTTTACTTTGCTTTTTGGCGCTCCAGGCATAACATTCACAAAGTCTACCACAAATTCTGCATGACTATGGGTAATAATGGCAAGATTGGCATAAGCCCCTTCTGCAACTTCCTCTGATATTTCAATATTTAACTGTCCGGGTTGTTCTGTTTCGTTAGCCATATTTTATGTTGATTTAAAACGAAGGTAAAAATAAAATGCTCCTTTACAGGAGCATTTTACTATAATATATTTTTGAGAAAATTATCTTGACCCGATATAAGTAAGGGTATCCATGAATCCACGAAGATCATTAAAATTATATCTCCAGTAAACATACATTTTTTTAGGACCTGGCTCATAACGACCTACGCCACTACCTGCACCAGTGTAAATATCAATTGGTGTGGGGGTAGCATTGTTAAACACATTGGTAACCAAATTGGTTGCCGGGTTAAATACTACGTGAGGAGCAATCGCAGGACCATACCAGCTTACATCATTAACTGGATCAGGACCAGTTCCTATTGGATGTCCAACAGAACCTGCATCAGGCCAGTAAAAAATAACTGAACTCGCACCGGTAGTAACCATATGCATTACTGTTTCGTAAGGAAAATCGTATGGTGTACGATTATGACGACCTTTCAATAGGTATTCACCATCATAGCTATTTTTAGCACCAATTTCAATAACGATTGTTTTTGCAAAAGAAATAACACCGCCAGCATCAACAGTTTTGATCGTAAAAGCCAAACCATAAGTAGTGCTTGGATCTAGTACCGTTGCATTTGGAATAGTGATATCAATTGGTTTTGCAAACTGTCCTGAAGCAAGTACAAGGTTGAAAACACCACCCTTGCCACCGGTTTTAGGTGTAGTTGTTCCAATAGTGTACCAAGTTGCAGGAAGGTAAACCAATGCAGGATTATACGCCCTTAAAGCAGCAGTATCATCAACAACAGTAACATTCATTGTTTTGCTCAAATCTGCACTGTTGGCAATATCTCTGCGTACGTCTGCCGCTGTAAGTGTTACAGGGGTAGGCACAAAATCAATCGCAAATTTCTTTGATCCCGGTGCCCCACCGTCGATAAGTTTAACCAACGTCTGTCCAGCACTACCGATAGGATCTACCGTTTTTACTTTATCACACGAAGTGAATAAAGATGCAACAACAGCGATTGCTGCGAATTGCTTTGTATAGTTTAATAATTTCATAATTTTTATGATTTTAAGTATGATTGAATTACACTGCCGGAAACAACCGGCAGTGTAATAAATTTATTGATTATTGATCCCACCAAACTTTACCATTCATTACGTCTCCACCAGTTAATCTACCAATGGCAACCTGTAATTGTGCTGGGTTCAAACTGTATTCTAACTGACCATATACATACCTGCGTGGAATAGTTTTTCCTGCAGCATCATTCGTAGCCAATGTCGTAGCCCTGATATCAGGAACACCGGTTCTTCTCCACTCGCTCCATGCTTGTGTGCCATCAGGAAACAAAGCAATATAACGTTGAAGTGCAATACGCTGTAAGTTAGTAGTAGTTACTGCATTACTTGCAGCAGGAATATTGTTAAAACTGTTAACGCCAATTCCTGTACCACCACCGGTACCTGTACCGTATTTAGCAGCAGAACCTGCTACATAAGCAGCTGCACCTGAAATACCCCACTGATCAAATGAAGCGGTAACACCTGCTTCATAAGCCGATTGTGCAGTATAACCTGTTACAGTAGTCCAGCCTCTTTCAAGACCTTCAGCTAAAGTAAGCAAGGTATTAGCAGCACTTATTACAACTACAGGAGAACTTTCTGTTCTGAAAGGACCATCCAATACCATAGAATAACTCACTGGCAATGTAGTAGCCTGAGCCCTGGTCAAACCATAAGGGAAAGGGTTACCGGCACTTCCGAATGCTGATCTTCTGCTATCGCCCATATTACCAAGAATATCAGCAAATGTTTTAGAGAATGCATAATCAGAACGACCATTATAAGTATCAAACCAAGGGTTACGATAAGCAGCACCTCCTGGATATTTGATAGTAAAATTATCTGCATTAGAAGCAATAAATCCTGCAGGGTCATTAGCAGCAGCAGCAAATTGTGTTGCAGCATATTGACCAGCATTAGGGAATTTTTTACTCAAACGCAATGCAATTTGCATACGCAATGAATTCGCTAATTTTTTCCATTTAGCAGCATCACCACCATACATGATATCACCACGAACAGGAAGACCAGCATCAAAACCTACAACAGCAGCTTTTAAATCGGTAACCATTCTTTCGTAGATCTTAGATTGCTCGTCAAATTTAGGGGTAAAATTACCCGCACCTTTTAATGCCTCATCATATGGAACATCACCCCAACGATCGGTAGTGGTCCACATATAATAAGTCATCATGATCTTAGCAACAGCAATTTGGTTGGCATTAGAACCAGAACCAGTATTAGCTGCAGCAGTAGCAGGATTTGAATTTCTGTTAATGATAGACTGTAAATCATACATTGGACCAGAAAAAGTACCACCAAACTCTAATTTAGGTTCAGAATACAAAGAAACATCCGTGTACTGTGTTTCTGCAACATATTGTACAAAGATGGCTGGTCTAACACTTACTGCTGTTCCACCCAAAGAAACCTGGGCATTGGTCAACAATGCAGCAGTGATTGGAGAAGTAGATCCTAGCGGATTAAGGTTGGTATCACCAAAATCTTCCAGCTTGTTACAGCCTGTGCCTGCCAACAGTAAAGTACCTGTAGCAATGGCAAGGAATGGTTTAAAAAAGTTATATTTCATAATAATTTAATTTTTAGTTAGTTTAATTTAGAATCCAATTCTCAAGTTCACACCCAAAGATCTTGTTCCAGGTAACTGGCCATCTTCACCATATGTGCTGCTGATCTCAGAAGGATCAAAATCTCTTGTTTTGGAATAAATCAACCAAGGATTACGTGCCATTACAGAGAAAGTAGCATTTTGAATGTATTTACCCAATCCCATTTTGCTGATTGGTAATTTATATCCAACACTGAACTCTCTTAATTTCACATAAGTTAAATCATAAATACTTGCTTCAGCAATATTAGCCGAATTGAACTGATGATAGTAAGCTTGTGCATCTACATAGTAATCTACTGCTTTTCCTGTTGCATCAACACCGGTTACGTGAACACCACCACCGTCATCAACTGCATCACGAATAGAATTTCCTTTGTCGTTCAAAGTAGCAGTACGGGCAGTTAAGCCAGAGAATGTACCCCAGAAATCAGACAAAGAGAAGAATTTACCACCGTAAGAGTAATCAATGTTAACGTTAAGTGTAAAGTTTTTGAACACGTTGAAAGTATTCTGAACACCACCGGTATACATTGGTAGAACACTACCAAAGTTTACATCAGCTTGTTTTTGGAACAAACCACCACTTGTTAATACTGGTTGACCATTCAGGCGTTTGATTCCACCACCAAACATTTGACCCCAAGGCTTTCCAACTTCACTTGTAGTATAAGCTGCAAATGATCCTGAGAAAGCACCTGATGAAATTGGAAGACGTAAAATTCCTTCTGAAATAGAAACCACTTCATTTTTAAGCAAACGACCCCATGTTGCATTCAGGCTCCACTCTAAATTTTTCAATTTAAGTGGTTGTGCAAAAAACTGAACATCAATACCTGTTTTAGCAATCTCTCCTGCATTTACTAACAAACTTCCAAGACCGGATGTCTGAGCTACAGAAACGTTAACCGGGAAATCTTTGTTGGTTCTGTCCCAATAAGTAACAGTTAAACCAAGACGATTTTTTAAGAAACGGGTTTCAAGACCAATTTCTTTTTCAGAGTTGGTAGAACCATGTAATCTTGGATCAGGAACAGTATTAGGTTCAGACATTAAGAAGTTACCATTAAATTGGTTGGCAGAAGGTCCGTACAATACGTTCAACTGATAGGCAGATAATGCAGAAATAACCTGTCCTGTTGACACCCTTATTTTACCGAAAGATAAAATTGATTTGTCTTTGATCAGATCACTGAATACAAAAGATCCACCAATTGAATAAGTTGGAATAGATTCTCCTAATGGTTCTGCTGAAGTATAATCATTACGAACAGTTCCTTCTAAGAAAGCAAGGTTTTTATAACCTACATCCGCTCTTACAAAAAGACCTCTTCTTTTGTATTTATTAATCCCCTGACCATAACTAACTGCATCTTTTGAGTTAGAAGTAGAATATAAACCAGGAACATTCAAACCACCCATGGTGTTTTGGCTGCTGCTGTTAGACTCTGTTTTTAAGATATCCAAACCGGCATTACTGTTCAAAGCAAAATCTTTAATTTTTTTGCTGTAAGAAACCAGTACTTCATAGTTCTGACGGTTACTGAAGCTGGAAGAAATGCCATAAACAGCTTTACCTGTTCCCTGATAAGGGTTAAAGGTAGACTGGTTATTACTGATTTCCATTTCAGTTGGATAGATATTGTATCCGTCTGCACTTAATTGTTGTTTACGGTAAGTAGCTTTAATTTTCAAGTCATTGCTAATCTTGTAAGTCAATGAAACATCACCAAAAACACGGGCTCTGTTAGCCATGTTTTTAACTAGGTCAAAATAACTATATGGATTCATCCAGTAGTTACCACCATAAAATCCTTTAGGATTTGCTGAACTGTAACTGGTTGGATTAGCATGGTTCCAGCTGGCATAAATACCTTCTGCAGTGCGCAATCCACGTAATTCTTTCATTTTGTTGATATCCAAATCTCTGTGGAACCACTGGTTGAAAGAACCGGTACTTTGGTTAGAATATCCGTCATCATTTTCAGTATTGGTATTCTGCTGAACATAATTGATACTTGCACCTAATGTCAATTTGCTGCTTAAATCAGCAGAAAGATTGGTATTAAAAGTATGACGCTTCAAAAAGCTATTTGGAATTAATCCTTTAACATCAAGATTGGTATAAGAAGCCCTGATATTATAAGCATCTCCTGCTTTTGAGAAGTTGATATTGTTAGTAGTTGTAACACCGGTACCATAAAAATCTTTAGCATTATTAGGTTGTGGTGTTAAAGTAGCAGTTTTGAAAGATCCTTCATGACCTGCATACCATGCATACCATGGAATGTATTCTTGACCTGCAATACGTGGACCCCAGCTAGCATCATCAGAATATTCATGATAGTATTTACCATCCAATGCTTTCCAACCTTCTGGTTGACCTGCTTGGTAAGAATATTTCCTCATGTCATAATCAGCACCACCTGCATAAGCATTTTGGTAATTAGGAGTGATGTAAATTTTATCAAATACAACACCGCTGTTTACTTCAATACCCATACCAGCTTGATTCTTCTTCGCTTTTTTAGTATTTACTACAATCGCACCATTAGCACCATCAGGTCCAAACAATGCAGCTGCAGAAGGACCTTGTAAAACGGTAACGTCTTCTACATCATCAGGGTTGATATCATTTGCACTTGGGATAATGGTACCATCCAATACATATATTGGACCACCACCTACACCAATACCATTCTCTCCACGTAAACGGATGATTGTTTCTCTACCTAAAGCAGCAGCAGACTGGCTACGGATTTGAGCACCCGCAACTTTACCCGCCAAAGCGTTATTGATATTAGAAGCACGAACAGTGTTTAATTGTTCGCCACCTACATTCTGTACATTAGAAGAAAGACTTCTTGCAGCACGTTTGGTCTGAAATGCACTGGTAACAATAACCTCTGTAAGGTCACCTGTTTTTAATTGTAGCGTGGTTGATATGCTGGTAAGAGACCCTACCGGTATTTCAATAGCTGTGTATGATGTTTGAGATATCAATAAAACATCTCCTGGGTTTACTTTAATTGAGTATTCCCCGTTAACATCTGTTTGAACACCGCCGCCGCCTCTTATAACCACAGAAGCAAATGGAACCGGTTTGCCGTTTGCGTCGGTAACCTTACCGGACACCACCCGGCTTTGACCAAATGCCAATACTCCGCAAAGCATCAACATCGTGAACAGTGATAAAAATCTTCTCATGTGCGATTAATTATGATTTGTTGAATTGTAAAAATAAGGATATTTTGTTAACGTCAAAAAATTGTTAATTCTTTCGGCAAAAAAAAATCCCATATACGTAAACAGGACAAATAGATTCTTTAATATGCTGCATTCTCCTTAAATATTGTTAAAAATTATATATAAACTGAATTTTCACGGCCGTTTTGTGGTTATTTTTAATCTCATCAAGCCCCGAACCAATCAATTTCTTGTCCGGATACATATACCTTGCCCACCTTACCCAAACACTCATTTTAGACGTTATGTCAATATTTCCATTCAAATACACCCGATAGCCCTTATCATAAAATACAGGGATAGTATAGCTAAAAAGTACGTCATTTTCATAGGCATAGAGCCTACTATTGTAACCATCTGTCTCAAAATACTGAACCCTGATATTACCGGAATACCGTTTCATCATGGGTTTATACAAAATATCTGTAAAAAACAGAAACCCTTGCTCGGCCGCATTCCCTTTCTTGTCAAACCAAACCAGTTCTACCCTGCTCCTGAGTGTAAAATCAGCATTCAGCTTAAAACTTAGATGGGTTCGCCAGTTTTTTCTGGGTTGAGCTATTACAGGACTAAAAATTTGTGAATTGGGATTATAATTAATGTATTTAGACTCCGTTTTATAACGGGTATAAATTTCAAACTGTTTATTAGGTTTATAATTCAGCTGAATCATATAGTCTTTCCCTTCTGAAGGGGCATTTACCCGATACTTTAGCCAGGGAAACCTGTAAACATCCGCATAACCATCAATCCGCCAGTTGGCTGTAGGCCTGATAGATATTCCGGCAAAAAAACCTTTCTCATTGCTAGGAGATACACTTTCCGTAAATGCATTGGCATACAAGGTCTGATAACCTTTTGAAATAGTACGGTAAAGAAAACTCATATCAACATTGTTGGCCACACTCAGCAATAAACCATTGATAAAAGCCGGATACTGCTTATCAGAAAGGGCAAATTCTCCAAAAAAATGCATGTTTTTATATGTGAATCCATAGTCTGCACTATAATTCCCAAAACTTTTCCCTGATAAAGCATACAAATTATACGGCTCATCGGCCTTCACAAGCGGGTATTTTAAATGAAACTTAACCGCATTTAATCCCAAATGAAGCCTCCTGAAACGATAAGAAAAATTCCCTCCAAAAACAAACTGTCGCTGGGATCCTTTATCCTCTAACTCACTGCTGGTACGATGTAAACCGGATGTTTGCAAGGAAGATACATATTCCTCCAACCCATTACTGGTATCGGCTTTAATAAAATTAGCATCCACTTTTTTGAAGGATCCAAAAACCGTAGCCTGCCAGTTTTTTTTACCAACAGTAATGCCTGCTCCCCGATGAAAAAAAAGCTCCCCAGAAGAATTATAAGGCCTTAGCACAGCCGACTGCCTTTTTACAGCAGCAATATCCGGCCCTTTTTTAAATGCAAGACTCATCCATTGGGTTAATCCCTGCCCCATATTCACCGTAAAATCTCCCAAAGCCAGTGATTGTACAATACCAATATTTCGAACAAAAAAATGCGCCGAATAAAAATCAAAGCCTTGTTTTTGCCCCCCTTTAAAAAAAGCCTCTCCCGCATCCTTTTCTCCCGTAACCCCATATTGCAGCAGGTTTTTATAAACATACTTATAGCGAAAAATAAATTGTTGTGGCGAACCCGGATAAAAATTCTTTGCCTCACTGGAATCCAATTGGTACCCCTTAGACCTTTCGAGAGTTTGCGAAACCCTTAGAAGAATTTGATGCCCCCCATCTTTTAACCTCGAACCGATGGTTTCTACAAATACAGGATTATCTGAAACCATTACAAACGGCATCAGCTTATGGATAGTTGATAAATCCCAACCCGGAACTGCCTGCAATTCATATAGGCTGATAAGTTTCCCCATAACAGCCCGGTAACTAAGAAAATTTTGTACCTGCATGGGAGAAAGCAAACGAAGTTCTTTCAGCAAATTTTCATTGGCATCATTTAGATTTACTGGGTTACCCTGAAATTGACTTAACTGCTGCAAATAAGAATCATCCTCCGTTTCAGCATCCTCATTGTTTTCTGTAATATTTTCCAATTGTTGCTCCACGGTTGTATTGGTAGGATTAGGTACTGGTTGAGGAACCTGTGCAGCAACTCTAAAGGCAGTTAAAGAAAATACAGCAATTAAAAAGATATTTTTCTTCATTGTTTTGATTCGTTAAAATGAACGATCAATAATAGGCCGGGCGAAAACCCAAGTTGCGGATGATAACTCCCGGAAATATCTAAACGAATCTTTTTCCACCCCAACCCAAAACCCGCAAACCCACTGCCCGTATCACTTATAAAACCAGCCCTTGCAAAAAACTGTTTCAAAAACTGATACTGTATCCCAGCATTTACCGTCACTGGTTTATCTTCCTCTTTCAGTATTTCTGCACTCACATAAAAATTATCAGAAGCATCATACCCCATACCAAACTTATAGGCCGATGCTAATTTATCATCCCCTGTTTTACCAAGATTTCCCCCAACAGGATTGTAAACATGAATACCAGCATTAAGCTGATCTGAAAAATGAAAGATGGCCCCTATTTCAAAATTAACTGCTGATGCACTACTATATTGAGGGATGCTGTAACCGTAATAATTAAACTGTATTCCAAGATCAAGCAGTTTGCCCAATTTTCTTGCATAAGCAAGTCCTGCTTTTTTTTCATTGAAATTTTTAAATCCTGCATAATTAACCTGTACGCCAAAATTGCCAGCCCTGCTTGGAAAAGCAGCAGCAAATGCATACACACTGTTCTCAGACAGCATAAATCTTCTTTCACCAAAAACACCCGCAGTAGCCGATTTTAGCCCAGCAAGGGCAGCCTGGTTATTGGTAAAAGCAAAGGGATCCTTTTGCACGGTTGAATAAGCGCCAAGGCTGGTGTAAGGCATACTCAAACTATACCTCAGTGTTTGAGAAAATCCATTGCTGCAAAAAATACATTTAACAAACAGCAGAAAGATAAAACTTGCGTTCTGTTTCATAGCGGTAGGTTTAAAACGTAAAAACAAGTTAATAAATATTATAATAATAACAAATGCTATCCCAAAATTTAAATCAAATCAATTTTTGTTGGTTATTTTTGCCCAATGCAACTTCTCGACGGTAAAATTGTATCCCAAGCAGTAAAAAATGAACTGAGGGAAAAAACAGATCAACTCAAAGCCGATAACAAAAGACTTCCACACCTTGCTGCTATTCTGATTGGCAATGATGGCGCCAGTGAAACTTATGTAGCCAGCAAAATAAAAAACTGTGAAGAAGCGGGATTTAAAAGCAGTATGTATCGTTTTAATACAGATACCAATGAGGATACAATCATAGCTAAAATTGAAGAACTGAACAACGATGATGAAGTGGACGGAATATTGGTACAACTGCCATTACCCAAACATATCAGCGAAGAAAAAATAATCAATATCATTGATCCCTTAAAAGATGTGGATGGTTTTCATCCCATCAGCGTAGGTAAATTGGTGCAGGGCTTACCTACATTTATACCAGCCACTCCATACGGTGTGATGCTCATGTTAGAACACTATAAAATTGAAACCGCAGGTAAGTTTGCTGTTGTTATAGGACGAAGCAATATTGTTGGAAGACCAATGAGTATTTTGCTGAGTCAAAATACAAACCCCGGCAACTGTACCGTAACCCTATGTCATAGCCGCACCACTAACTTAAAAGAGATTTGTTTGCAGGCAGATATCATTGTAGCAGCCTTGGGCAAAGTATCTTTCCTGACTGCCGACATGGTAAAAGAAAATGCGGTGGTAATTGATGTAGGTATTACAAGAGTAGAAGATGCAACCAAAAAATCAGGCTTTAAAATTAAAGGCGACGTAGACTTTGAAAATGTTGCACCCAAATGCAGCTATATCACTCCGGTTCCCGGTGGCGTAGGGTTGATGACCATTGCGGCACTATTGAAAAATACCTATCACGCTTATATTCAAAAAAACAATTCTTGACAACCAACCTACAACATACGCAACAATCACTTCCTGTGATGGAGCATTTCTATACCATCCAGGGCGAAGGCTATCACCAGGGGAAAGCAGCTTATTTTCTAAGACTGGGAGGCTGTGACGTAGGCTGTGTATGGTGCGATGTAAAAGACAGCTGGGATGCCGACAAACATCCGAAATTTGATATAGATGAAATTGTAAATTTTGTTGTTGCAGGATCATCTGTAAAAGACAATGCAGTGATGGTTGTAATTACAGGAGGTGAGCCCCTGATGCATTCTTTAGATCAACTCACAAGCAAATTAAAAGACAAAGGTTTTTTAACCAATATGGAAACTTCCGGTTCTCATCCGCTTTCTGGCAATTGGGACTGGATATGCCTTTCACCCAAAAAATTCAAAGCACCATTGCCGGAAGTAATTGCTGCTGCTAATGAATTAAAAGTGGTGATTTTTAACAAATCCGATTTTGAATGGGCCGAGCAATTTGCAGCACAGGTAAATCCCGAATGCAAACTCTACCTGCAACCCGAATGGGATAAAGCCAGCATCGTTACTCCTTTGATCATCGATTATATCAAACAACATCCAAAGTGGCGCATCTCATTGCAGGTACATAAATACATGAACATTCCTTAATCCCTGCCACAAAATCAATGTCTTACTTTAACAGTAAGGAAATATTTAGGAAACTATTTCGTTCTATCTTCATTTGGCAATAAAGACATATGAAAGCACCGCACATAAAAAGAAACACACGATATTATTTTCTATTCATAAGTTGCATACTTTTTTTACCAACCAGCATTTTCGCACAATGGTATGATCCGGAAAAAGTAAATAAAAAAGCAGGCGAAATTTATGGCTATGCTTATGAAGAAGCACAGGCCGGGAATTATGATGCAGCCATTATTAAATTAAATGATGCACTCAAAGCAGAACCAAAGTTTGTAGACGTTTATCTTTCACGTGCAGGCATATACGCTAATTTAAAAAAATACAATCTGTCAGTTTCCGATTTTGAAACAGCATTCAAAATGGACAGCATCTATTCGAATACTTACCTCTTGCCCTTTTCTATTTCATTGGCGGGCACTGGTCAATTTGGGAAAGCCCTGGAAAAGGCAAATGAATTTTTAAAAACGCCCCGCCTCAACGAACAAAGTATCAGAGCAGCCGGCTATCGCAAACGCAGTTATGAACTAGGAGTCGCTTATCAGAAAAAAGAAATGGGAAAAGCCACCTACGTTTTTGCTCCGCAAAACATGGGCGCAAATATCAATACTGATGCACTGGAATATTTCCCTTCCTTTACAATAGACGGAAGCAAAATGATTTTTACAAGAAGAGTAAACAGTGACGAAGATTTTTATGAAAGTAATTTAACAAATGGAGAATGGAGCAAATCAAAACCTGTTCCCGGAAAAATAAATACCAACCTAAATGAAGGTGCACAAAATATTTCACAGGACGGTGAATGGCTGATTTTTACAGGATGTAATTATCCCGAAGGGCAAGGAAGTTGTGACCTATATATTGCTTACAAAACAAAAAGCGGCGACTGGACCGAACCCGAAAATATGGGAGCCATCATCAATACCGATTTTTGGGAATCCTCCCCATCTCTATCACCAGACAAAAGAAATTTATATTTTTCCAGCAGCCGAAGTGGTGGTTTCGGGGGAAAAGATATTTGGGTTACTACCCGCAACAGCAATGGCAAATGGGGCCGCCCTGTTAATCTTGGCCCCACAGTTAATACAATTGGAGATGAAGGCTGCCCCTTTATCCATGCCGACAATCAAACCTTATACTTCAACAGCAACGGACATCCCGGATATGGCCTTACCGATCTCTTTTTAAGCAGAAAAAAAGACGACGACACTTGGGATACCGCAGTAAATCTTGGATACCCTGTTAATACCATTGATGACGAGGGTTCTCTCAATGTTACTGCAGATGGCAAAACCGCCTACTATGCCAGCGACGGCGGCGATACAAAAGGTGGACTTGACTTGTATAGTTTTGAACTCAGAGACGACATCCGAGCTGCCAAAGTATTATGGGTAAAAGGAAAAGTTTATGATAAAAAAACAAACAACGGTTTGCCTTCTTCTGTTGAACTAACGGATATCAATAGCCGCAAATTAATTTCCAAACTTCAAACAGATGAAGAGGGCAATTACCTGGTTACCTTGCCCGCCGGAAAAGATTATGCTTTTAATGTAAACAGAAAAGGTTACCTGTTTTATTCAGATAATTTTTCAATGAAAAATAACCAGCCGGATGCCCCCCTTGTTGTAAACATTCCGATGCAACCCATCGAAGCAGGTGCTTCTGTGGTATTGAAAAATATTTTCTTCGACAGTAAAAAATTTGAACTAAAAACAGAATCAATAACAGAACTAGACAAAGTGGTTGCCTTGATGACAGAAAACCCAAAACTGTCCATACTCATCAGTGGTCATACAGACAATGTGGGTCAGGCTGCAGACAATCTTTTACTCAGTAATAACAGGGCTAAAACAGTCGTTGCATACCTTCAAAAAAATGGTATCCACACCAAACGGTTAAGCGCAAAAGGTATTGGAGCGGGCAAACCCATTGCTGAAAATAACTCGGAAGCCGGTAAAGCTAAAAACAGGAGAACCGAACTTAGTATTATATCTAATTAATTATTATATTGTTCTACGTTACTGTATGAACAATGATCTATTATACCAGATAGCCCTCACCCTTGTTCCCAACATAGGCGATGTGCAAGCCAAAGTGCTGATGAATAGTTATGGCGATGCCCTCTCAGTTTTTAATGCTCCCATCAAACATTTGGAAAGAGTAGAGGGTATTGGTAGTGTAAGAGCATCCAATATAAAATCTTTCAAAAACTTCAGTTCGGCTGAGGAAGAAATAAAATTTATTGAAAAATATAAAATCACCCCGCTGTTTTTAACAGATGACCATTATCCCAAACGACTACTAAACTGCTACGACAGCCCGGCATTGTTATATTACAGGGGTAATGCCGATTTAAATAAAAACAATATTGTTTCTATTGTGGGTACCCGTAACCATTCGGAATATGGAAAACAGCAATGCGAAAAATTGGTGGAAGAACTAAAACAGGAAAACATCCTGATCATAAGCGGACTGGCATACGGTATAGATACCATCGCACACAAAGCATCCTTAAAAAACAATATACCCACTGTGGGTGTTATTGCTCATGGACTCGATCGAATTTATCCGCCTCAAAATAAAGTGCTGGCAAAACAAATGATCGAATCAGGAGGGTTACTGACTGATTTTAGGAGCGGAACAAAACCCGACAAACAAAATTTTCCCAGAAGAAACCGCATTGTTGCAGGCATGTGCGATGCGCTTATTGTAATAGAAAGTGGAGTCAAAGGAGGCTCCCTGATCACGGCAGAACTGGCCAACAGTTACAACAAAGATGTTTTTGCATTACCAGGAAGGGTGATCGATGCCAAAAGTGAAGGATGCAATTTTCTTATTAAAAACAACAAAGCTTCCCTTATAACAGAAGCTACAGATCTCTTGGAATTGATGAACTGGATACCCAAAGAAAAAATAAAACAAAAAAAACAACGAGAATTATTCATTGAATTAACAGCCGATGAAAAAATTGTTATTGAAATATTACAACAAAAAGACAGCCTGCAAATTGATGAATTATATGCTAAAAGTGGCTTAAGCAGCAGTGCTGTGGCTGCAGCATTATTAATGCTGGAAATGCAGGGAATCGTATCCTCCCTGCCAGGAAAATTATATAAAATAACCCCCTAATTAAAATCGCCTTTCAGGTTTTTGGGCTGTTTGTAAAATTCTTTTATCTTTGCACATGGCAACAATAAAAAAGACTCCCCTCAGTTTAATCAACAAATTTTTCGGTGAAGGTTTAACCTTTGATGATGTATTGCTGGTTCCGGCTTACTCACAGATACTTCCACGTGATGTGAATATTAGCACGCAACTCACCAAAACCATTACCTTAAACATCCCCATGCTCAGTGCAGCAATGGATACTGTTACAGAAGCCCAAATGGCCATAGCGCTGGCTCGTGAAGGTGGATTGGGTATCCTTCATAAAAACATGAGTATAGAAAAACAGGCAGGTGAAGTGCGTAAGGTAAAACGCAGTGAAAACGGCCTTATCCTCGATCCCATTACACTTACAGCAGATGCTACAATTGGTGAAGCCCTGAGACTGATGAAAGATAATAAGATCGGTGGTATTCCAATCGTTGACAATCAAAAAAAACTAGTGGGCATTCTTACCAACCGTGACCTTAGATTTGAAACCAACTACAAACAAAAAGTGAGTGAGGTAATGACTTCTCAAAACCTGATTACTGCACCCGAAGGAACCGACCTGAAAAAAGCAGAACTCATTTTCAAAAAAAATAAAATTGAAAAATTACCGGTTGTAAACAAAAGCGGCAAACTCATTGGTCTGGTAACTTTTGGAGATATCCTTAAACTAAAAAGCAACCCCAATGCCGTAAAAGATGCTTTTGGCCGATTATTGGTAGGTGCCGGAGTTGGTATCACTTCAGATACGTTAGACAGGGTGGATGCCTTGTACAAAGCAGGGGTTGATATTATCTGCCTCGACAGTGCGCATGGCCATACCAAAGGAGTGATAGATATGCTAAAGAGTGTAAAAAAATCATTTAAAGGTATACAGGTTATTGCAGGCAATGTGGGTACAGGAGAAGGCGCCAAAGCTTTGGCCGATGCAGGAGCAGACGCGGTAAAAGTAGGAATTGGACCAGGTTCCATTTGCACCACAAGAATTGTAGCAGGCACAGGTGTTCCACAAATTACTGCAGTGATGGAAGCTGCCGCTGCTTTAAAAAATAAAAATGTAGGCATCATCAGTGATGGTGGCATCCGTTATACTGGCGACATGGTAAAAGCACTGGCAGCAGGCGCTACCTGTGTGATGATGGGAAATGTTTTTGCAGGTACGGAAGAAAGCCCGGGCGAAACCATCATCTACGAAGGACGTAAATTCAAACAATATCGGGGCATGGGCTCATTGGGTGCAATGGCACAGGGAAGCAGCGACCGTTACTTCCAGGACGTAGAAGACGATATCAAAAAATTCGTTCCCGAAGGCATCGAAGGTCGTGTTGCATTTAAAGGAAATTTAAAAGAAGTAACACACCAATTTACAGGTGGCTTAAAAGCAGGTATGGGTTATTGCGGCGCTGCCAATATCAAAGCTTTACAAAATGCAAAATTTGTAAAAATCAGCAACGCTGGTATGAAAGAAAGCCATGCACATGATATTGCCATTACCAAAGAAGCACCCAATTATAGCAGGTAAAATTGCTGTTGAGCAACAACAACAAACAATTCCTCATAAAAAAAGATACGATTATACATCATCAGGCTCCCCCAACCGGGAGCCTTTTATATCCCTACCTTTTCACGATTCAACCAGCCTACCATTCAACTATTCAACCTTATCCCTTATTTTCGTACCCATCATGAATAAAAGATTTTCCAAAATACTATTACGGCTGTTTTTAATTGCTTTATGTATAAATTTCCAAATCAGCAGCTTCGCTCAGGACAGTTCCAGGCTCCGGATATCCCTGCTTACCTGCACACCGGGAGATGAACTCTATTCTCTTTTTGGTCACAGTGCCATCAGAGTTATAGACAGCAACAGTGTAACGGATATTGTATTCAACTATGGCACTTTTAATTTTGATGATGAAGGATTTTATTTAAAATTCGTCAGAGGCAAACTGATGTATTATATAAGTATTGCAAGATTTGAAGATTTTAAATATGATTACCAATCCACCAATCGTGGAATGATAGAACAATTACTGGATCTGTCGGCAGCAGAAAAAATAAATATTCATCATGCGCTGATAGAAAATCTAAAAGAAGAAAATAAATATTATAAATACGATTTCTTTTTCGATAATTGTACCACACGCCTGCGTGATCTGATCGTAAAAAGCAAACACCCATCCCCCATATTGCCTTCTGTAATGCCACCGAAAATGCGCTTCCGGCAGGCCATTCATCAATACCTCGATAAAGGAGATCAGCAATGGAGCAAATGGGGAATCGATATTTTACTGGGCGCTCCAACAGATAAAATAATGACCGCATCTGATCAGCAATTTCTTCCAGACAATCTCATGAAGGCGCTTGACAGCACAACAAATACATCCATCGTAGTTTCCTCAGAAAAGTTGTATGAGTTAATGCCATCAAACAATCAAAAATCATTCTTTACCCCAATGGTATTTTTTATTTCCCTGTTATTGGTTTTTGTTTTACTTCATCTTGCTTTTAGAAATAAATTACCGGTTATGTTAAGCGGGCTCGACGGATTGTTATTTTTCTGCACCGGCCTGCTGGGAGTTTTATTGATTTTTATGTGGGTAGCCACAGATCATAGCATGACCAAAAATAATTTTAACCTTTTATGGGCATGGCCTTCGCATTTAATATTTTCTTTTTTAATCAACAGCCAAAAGGCTTGGGTAAAAAAATATTTCTTATTCACTGCCATTGGCGGTTTGCTCGTTTTAACCTTATGGTTCTTTTTACCACAGCAACTAAACATAGCGCTAATCCCTTTTGTGATTTTACTGATATTTAGAGCTACTGTTAGGTATTATAAAAGTTGATGACTGATATTTTTAAAGCCCTTATTTTTTTCTACTGACGCCTTTGCGAAACAGAAAAAAATAAGGAACAAATAATTTATGTTACAAAAAATCCTGCCATACAAAGAAACTTACCTCCATTATAAAATAATGGGCGAAGGAAATACGGTCTTACTGCTGCACGGTTTTGGAGAAGATTCTGCCATCTGGGATCAATCTGCAAAATCATTATCTAAAAATTACCAGCTCATTTTACCCGACATTCCGGGTACGGGCGCTGCTCCTTTACTAGAGGGTACAGCTATCGGAATGGAAGATTACGCAGAAGCAATTTTTGCTTTGCTTAAAAATGAAAACATAGAAAAATGTACCATGGTTGGGCATAGCATGGGAGGTTATATTACATTGGCATTTGCCGAAAAATATCCTCAGATGCTCCATGCTTTCGGACTATTTCACAGCAGTGCTTACGCCGATGATGAAGCAAAAAAAGATACCCGTAAAAAAGCCATTGAATTTATCAGACAAAACGGAGCACTTGCCTTTTTAAAAACAAGTTTACCCGGCCTATTTGCAGATCCGGCGATTAGCAAAGACAATATCACTTGGTTGATAGAAAAAGCAGCACAATTTAAACCGGAAGCCTTAATTCAATATTACAATGCTATGATAACCAGGCCAGACCGCACAGAAGTACTCAAATCAACCAAATGTCCTGTTTTATTTATGCTAGGCACTTTTGATAAAGCAGTTCCTTTTGAGCAGGGTTTGCAACAAGCTACTTTGCCTTCCGTATCCCATATCCATATTTTAAGCAGCAGTGCTCATATGGGAATGCTGGAGGAACCGGAAAAATCTTTGTTAAAATTTGCACACTTTTTGTCTGCGATTTACGTATAGTTAT
>CANNJE010000043.1 GCA_947504605.1 Chitinophagaceae bacterium | reverse complement strand
TTTAAAATAGCGGCATCATTTTTATATAAAGCCGATTTTGGTATTTCAAACTGAAGAGCACTAACTACACTATCATTAGCGTTGGCTGTTCCATTTTGTCTTACAAGGTTAATGTCCACAGGAACACTGACTCTTTTACTTGGGAACACGTTTAAAGTACTGCCATCTCTGCCAGTTTCTGTTTTTGAAGGCTCGTCACTTCCTGCCCAATCTTTCATCATGGTATACAGGTCCATAAACTGGTTAGGATCTACTCCTGTCTTGGGTGCATTGTAAACAATGTCTCTGTTTGAACCTTCTATCTGTGCAGCTGACCAAATTGGATCAATAGGATCACTGTCGTTTAGTTTATAACGCAGTTGGTTAATGTACCAATCGGTACCCAGCAAACTGCTGTTGATAACACGAATATCTTTTCTTACACCTTGCACTTCCTGGGCATACCATAATGGATAAGTGTCATTATCACCAAAAGAAATTACAATTGCATTTGGTGCACAGCTTTCCAGGTAATCTTTTGCAAGATCCGGTGCCAATGTTTTGTTGCTTCTGTCATGATCATCCCAACCCTGGCTTCCCATAATGGCAGGAACCAAGAGCAGACAAAGTACCCCGGCAAGATAATTGGAAGTGCGGAGGCTTTTTACGGCAGGTAATAACAGCTCTCCAATATAAAGAACTCCGATACCTATCCAGAATGCAAATGCATAAAAAGAGCCCACAAAAGCATAATCCCTTTCACGTGGCTGGTTACCGGCCTGGTTCAAATAAAAGACAACTGCAAGGCCTGTGAAGAAAAATAATAGCCCTACAACTAAAGCATCTTTGCCATCTTTTTTGATATGGTATATCAAACCCAGTAATCCTAAAATAAACGGAAGTGCAAAATAACTGTTATTGGCTTTGTTGTTTTTTAAACTGTCGGGTAACCTGTTCTGGTCGCCCAGACGAAGATTATCATAAAAGCTGATCCCGGTTTTCCAGTTGCCATCTCTCACATTATCCATTCCAACACCCTGTACATCGTTTTGTTTGCCGGAAAAATTCCACATAAAATAACGCCAGTACATCCAGTTTACCTGATAACTCATGGCAAAACCAATATTTTCGGCCATCGTAGGTTTGCGGTCCCAGTTGCCTTCTTTGTCTTTACTTATTCCTGCCCAGTTTGCATAATAATCTGCATGTCCTTGGTCATTGCTCTGATCCCACATACGGGGGAACAAATGTTTGTCTTGGGGATTATAGATATAAGAAACTTTTTGACCGTTCTTTTCATATTTTCCGTTAGACTTAATATAAGTTGCGGTAACATCTGTGCCTACTATTTCTGCAGTAAAATCCTGTCCATATAAAATTGGCCAGTCGCCATATTGTTCACGGCTTAGGTATCCCACCAGGTTTACCGGATTGTCTACGTTAAACATATCCACACTTGTATCCGCATTGCTTCTAATAAGTGTAGTGAAGTAGGTAGAATAACCTAAAAGCATAAACGAAAAACACCATAGTCCCAGTTTCAGGAAGTTCCAGTTATTTTTATTGGCAATCTTAAGGCCGAAGTAAATAATCGCGGCAAGCATGATAAAGAAAAATACAAATCCGCTAAAGAATGGCAGGCCAAAACTATTAACGAATAAGATATCCATATTGCCGGCACCTTTAATGCTCCATTGTATAACTGCTTTTTGTACAACTCCTGTTATAATACATCCTAATACAAATGCAAAGAAAGTGCCCCAGTTGGTAACTTTGTATCTTCTGTAATAATAGATAACCACCATTGCAGGAATGGTAAGGATATTTAATAAGTGAACACCAATGGAAAGTCCCATCATAAAGAAGATAAGGATGATCCAGCGGTCGGCTCTTGTAAAGTGACCATTAATACCCTGTTCCTGTTCTTCAACCACAGCCTGATCCCATTTAAGCATGGCCCAGAAAACCACTGCCGTAAAGAAAGATGATAAAGCATATACTTCCGCTTCTACAGCACTGTACCAAAATGAATCAGAGAAAGTATAGGCTAATGCGCCCACTATACCGGCAGCCATAATACCGATGATTTTATCATTGGTTAATTCGCCGCCATTTTTTTGTACAATTTTTCGTGCAAAATGGGTGATGCTCCAGAATAAAAATAAAATGGTAAACCCACTAGCCAATGCACTCATGAGGTTGATGCCTGTTGCAGCATTCATTGGGTCAAATGGGGCCATAAATAAACGTCCCATCAACACAAATAAAGGTGCTCCTGGTGGATGTGGAATCTGCAGTTTATAGGCACTGGAAGCAAACTCGCCGGTATCCCAAAAACTGCCGGTGGCTTCCATTGTCAAAATATAAACGGCACAGGCAATAAGGCAAATAGCCCAGCCGGTAATGTTGTTGATGCGCTTAAAGGTCATGAGTTGTTAGTTATAAGTGGGCAAATATAATGATGTTTAGTTTTGGGTAGTCATCGGTTACCATTTTTTGCATTTTTTTGGCCACTAATTATATAATTAAGCTAAAATGGGTTTTCTGTATGTTTTAGGTTGAAAAAGGCATGTCCCTATATTTGTAAAATGAAGAAGGCCTTTATTCAGTTACATATTGCAGTTTTTTTGGCGGGGTTTACAGCCATTCTTGGAAAACTGATCTTACTCAATGAAGGGATGCTGGTATGGTACAGGCTATTAATAACCATATTTGTATTGGGTATATGGATGATGTATAAAAAGCAACTAGAATTAATAGCAGGCATGGATATACTCAAGATTGCCGGGGTTGGTTTGATTCTGGCGCTGCATTGGGTAACTTTTTATGGCAGTGTAAAATATGCGAATGTTTCAGTAGCCCTTGTATGTTTTTCGGCCACCGGGTTTTTTACAGCATTGTTTGAGCCTTTGTTTTTGCGGAAACCCATCGTGTGGGTAGAATTGGGTTTGGGATTATTAGCGATGGTTGGTATTTATATCATTTTTGATTTTCATCCACATTTTAAAACAGGTATTTTGTTTGGTATCTTATCTGCAATGGGGAGTGCCATTTTTCCTGTGATGAACAAACAATTGTTAATTCGTTTTACACCAAAAACGCTTACCCTTTACGAATTGAGCGGAGGGTTGTTGGCTTTGACTTTGCTTTTACCTTTCTATCTGGCTTATTTTCCTGCCGCTTATTATATACCAACTATAAATGACTGGGGCTGGTTACTGGTATTAGCGGTGTTGTGTACGTTGGTAAGTTTAGATCTGCAACTGAATGCGCTAAAAAAAATATCGGCATTCACGGCCAACTTAACTTATAACCTTGAGCCGGTATATGGTATTATCCTTGCTTTTATTCTTTTTGGAGAAAGTAAAATGTTGCATCCCGGATTTTTTATAGGACTGGCATTGATTTTATTGGCTATCGTATTACAGATGTTGATGCTGTATTGGAGGTCGAGGGGAAAGGGGAAAAGCGAAAGTTCGGGCGATAAATTATAAAATAAAAGGGAAGCTAAATGGCTTCCCTTTTTTAAAATAGTATGTTTTATTACTTGAGTGTCTTTTGCAGTTCTTCGTTCATTTTTACATAATCTTCGTTTTTGGCTTCTTTGGCCAGTTCTAAAGATTTCTTTGAACTTTCCATTGCTGCTTTTTTATTGCCGGTTTCTTTTTCAATCCTTGCTTTGTATAACCAAATCCAGAATGCTTTAGGATTTTCTTCTATCGCTTTTCCTGCATACTCCAGGGCTTTGGTTGGATTTTTTTCGTATTCGTTGTAAAACTGAACAGCCTGCCAGTATGGTTTTTTTTCTGTTAGCATAGCAGCTTCAATCTGGCTATGGATTCGGTCCTTTATGTTTGCATTGATGGGAATTGTAACAGTTGTTTTTTCCCACATAATTTGCAATTCACAAGATTCGGCTTTTACTTCAGCAAATTGCATGGTAAAACTTTCCAGTTTGTTGCTCATTTTTATTGGTTCAACTTTAAACCTTACCACATCTTCAGATTCTTTGTAGCCATCTACCCCCCAATTGGTTAAACCTTTGTTTAAAATGATTTCCCAGGTATCCGTACCAGGAATTGTGTACAAAGCATAACTTCCTGTATCAATCCTTTTGCCTTTTATTTCTACAGCATCTGTAAACTTAATGATGGTGGCGGCATTGGCACCGGTGCGCCATAATTTATTAAAAGGAACCAGATCGCCAAATACTTTTCTTCCTTTAGCAACAGGCCTGCTGTATTTTACCTCAATCGTGCCCAATGCAAAATCCTGTTTAATGGTTTGGCCGGGGGAGGGAGCAGGCATTTTTACCTGCGCATTCATCGTTGCGGCAATCAATAATGATGAAAGTACCATTGTAATTTTTTTCATTGCATAATTTTTTTAATGATAAAAGTTGAAAACAGATTATCCTGTGATTTGTTGAGGCTTACTCGAAAAATATTTTTACAGTTTGGTAGAAGAGTCTGTTATTTAAAGCTGCAATCTGTGGGTTTTGCTGTAGTGTTTCTGAAAAATTCTGCAAACCCAATAGGCCTGCTGCGTTGCCTTTATTGATAGCGATTTCCAGGTAGCCTGCACTGTTAAAATGAGCTAGCTTTTCACCTTCCGGCACATCTGCATAGGTTTCGCTAATCTTATCTATTTTTTCATCTCTCATGAAAACAATAGAAAATCTTCTGCCCTTACGTTGTTCCTCAAAATCTTCTTTATAAATATTGATGATGACGTTTTCGAAATTGTCTATAAATATTATTTGGCCTTCTATCCAGTTATTTCCAAGCAAGGGTCTTAAAGGATTCTTTACTTTGATCGAAACATTTATATCGCCTATATCTTCTATTTTTTCGCCATTCAGTAACCTGTTAAACGCCTTTGCAAATACACTCACACAATAAAGCGTATTTTTTTGCTGTGTCTGCTCCATTGCCAGTGCCACAACTTTTTGCGGTGTTTCTTCCAATATCATGGTGATTAGTCCATTGTCGGCACAACCGATATAATGGCCATCATGTTCTATCAGTAAAAGATGATCCGGTTTCTCATCAAATAAATTTACCAATACCAAATGAAAACTTCCTTTAGGGAAATTACGGATGGCATTGCGGCACACATAAGCGGCTTGAGGGTAATTAAAAGGGGAGAGCAGGTGTGTAATATCTACAATATTAAAGTTGCTGTTGGAAGTAAGCAACTGTCCCTTAATTGCGCCCGGTATAAAATCGTGCACACCAATATCGCTTGTAAGGGTTAATAAGTGCATTGTTCGATAAAAAAATTTATTTTATAAAAGTGAAAGTTGATAATTATTGGCAAATGGCTTGTTGATATCTTATAAAATTATTGAATATTTTTATCTTCCTGTGTACATTATTTTATAAGTTTCCCATCCTTAAAGAAAAAATTTCTGGTTAACCTGTCTGTGAGTGAAGGGAAAAATTTATTAAAGAAAACAGTTTGTTTGCCTTTGAAAGTAAGTACCAGGGTTCTTTTCTTTTTTTCAATAGCTTTTGCAATGTAACCAGCGCATTTGGATGCGCTCATCAATTCCGATTCATTGAGTGGACTTTCTCCTTGAGCCTGCGCTTTGGCATTCAGTGCAGCATTTCGGATATTGCTTTTTGTAAATCCGGGGCATACCCACATCACATTTACTCCTTCGTCCATTAATTCAGTTCTGATAGCTTCGAGCCAACCGTTCACTGCAAATTTGCTTGCGCTATAGCCGCTTCTTCCGGGAAGGCCACGATAACCTGCAATAGAAGATACACCTACAATCGTACCTTTTCTTTCGATGATAGAATCAAGGGCAAGTTTTGTGCAGTAAACCATACCGAAATAGTTTATATCCATTACTTTCTTAAAAACATCTACTTCCGAATCTTTCAATAGTGTGCGCATCGATATACCTGCATTGTTAATGAGGATATCTATACCGCCGAATTGTTTGATAGTGGAATCTATAAATAATTTACAATCGTTGTAATTGCTTACATCGGCCACAATACAATGAAGCGGTTTGGTAGAATGCCTTAATTGGAGGTCATACAATTTATCCTGATTGCGTGCACAGGTAGCAACTTTTGCTCCAAGCGGCAGCAGGAATTCAATAAGGGCTTTACCAATACCATCACTTCCACCTGTAATGGCCACAACTTTGTTCTTAAAAAAATCGCTCATAATAAAGATATTATTGGCAAAAATAGGTGCATTATTTTGCTGTTGGTTATGTAATCAATAATAAAATTGAAGAAAAAATAAAAAAACTTCTTTAAAAAAAGTTTTTTGCAATTACATTTTGCCTTACATTTGCACTCCATTAAAAAACAATGGAATGATTCTGTAGCTCAGTTGGTAGAGCAATACACTTTTAATGTATGGGTCCTGGGTTCGAGTCCCAGCGGGATCACAGCAAAATCAATCAAAAAACCTTCAAACATATTGTTTGAAGGTTTTTTATTTAAGGGTTTTCGCAAAAAAATACCTCTATTGCTTTTATTCTAATTAGAAAGTGTTCCATTGTTTTAAATAATCATCGGCGGCCCTCCATTTTAATAACAACTGCTGTTCCTATAGAAAATAATACTTATGTTATAATGCTTAAATTTTCTTCGATATTACACATTTTAAGAAAGAGGTTATTGAATATTTAAAATGGATGTTATGGAATATTCTTTTTTTTTAAGCACTAAAATAATTAAAGAAATATTTTGCAGGAAATATTTTACCCTTATCTTTGCCGTCCGAAAACGGAAAGAGGGAGTTTAGCTCAGTTGGTTTAGAGCATCTGCCTTACAAGCAGAGGGTCACAGGTTCGAGCCCTGTAACTCCCACAAAAGCCTCACAAGAAATTGTGAGGCTTTTTATTTTTAGGCATTCAATATTTGATGCTCTCCTTAATTTTTTAGAGGTTAAGATTTGTAGATCTTCTTCAAGTTGTTCTTTCAGGGTATTGCTACTGTAAACTGTATTAATTTTGCTTTGTTATTTGGGGTTAGGGAATTGGAAAATTTCATTTCGAATTTATATCTTTTCAAATAACAGCTGTAAAAATCTGCATCGATTTTTTTCTTATGTACTTTTTTCAAATTAAAGCGATAAAAAAATATTTCTCCTGTTTGAATGAACTATTCTAAAAGATATATCAATTTTATTAACGGTCGCTATGTGGGGGAAGGTATACGAATTACCGCAGGTATTTTATTGCCCTCCTTTCTGATGAATTATTTTGGGGAATTGAATATTGGTTTTGTAATGTCTCTTGGCGCATTGTGTGTGAGTGCAGCAGATACCCCCGGCGCTTCCAAGCACAGGTTTAACGGGATGTTTGCATGCAGTGTCTTGGTAACCGTTCTTTCCATCGGGGTTCATTATACCTCCATAAGTACATTCCTACTTGGGTTGGTAATTGTATTATCGGGCTTTGTGTTTTCTATGTTCCATGTATATGGTAACAGGAGTGCAGCTGTAGGTATTGCTGCACTTTTAGTAATGGTAATGAGCCTGCAAACGCCACAGGAAGGCAAAGGTATCTGGATAAATGCAGGTTATATACTTGCCGGCGGGATTTGGTATATGCTTTATAGCCTTGTGTTATACAGGCTGAGGCCCTATAAATTTATTCAACAGGTGTTGTCTGACTATATTTTTGAGGTGTCGGTTTTTCTAAAACTCAGGGGGGATCTTTACGCAGATGTTCCTGAATATGAAAAAATAAATGAACAGCTGTTGCAGCAGCAAATTGATATTGAGGCACAACAAAACATGTTAAGTGATTTGCTCTTTAATACAAGAACGATTGTAAAAGAGTCAACACATATAGGAAGGGTATTGGTGAAAACTTATTTGGAAGTTACTGAATTATATGAATCTGTTATGACCACTTATCAGCAATACCATCTGATGCATGAACAGTTTGATAATACCGGGATACTCGAAAAGTATCAACAGATTATCTACCTTTTGTCGGCAGAAATGGAAGAGATTAGTATGGCTATCAAAAGTGATATTCCTTCAGAGCCCAATAATGAAACCCAGCAGCTTGTACAGAAAACCAGAAAACAATTTGAGGAATTGCGCCAGCATTATATGAATGATGATAATGTTGAAAATTTTGTGAGCCTGGGAAGGATTCAGAATAATCTTGAAGATATGGCGGATAAGATCAGTCAACTTCATCTCTTTACCACTTATGAAGTAAGTTTTAAAAAAGAGGATAGTCATTCCAGAGCATTTAGTGGGTTAGCAGCTACAGAAGATTTTCGACCTTCTTTATTTTTTAATAATCTTCATTTCGAATCCAATATATTTCGTCATTCGGTTCGGGTTGCGCTGGCATTACTGGTAGGTTATATTGTATCCTTGTTTTTTAAAGTAGATCATGGGTACTGGATTTTACTTACAATAGTGGTTATTCTTAAGCCTGCTTATGCATTGTCTAAAAGGCGTAATTCCGACAGGCTTATAGGTACAGCACTCGGGATTGTTATTGGTTTATTGGTTTTGTTCTTTATTAAAAATACTACTGTACTGCTTGTGATCATGATCATTTTTATGGCAGGAAGTTATATGTTTATCCGGACTAATTATTTTTTGACGGTACTGCTTATGACACCGTATATTATTATCTTCTTCCATTATTTATATCCGGCCAATGTTAGTCAAATTATGCTGGAACGAATTATAGATACAGCCATAGGATCGGTCATTGCTTTTTTTGCAAGCCTGTTTCTTATTCCTGCATGGGAACGAAACAGTATTAAAGCTTACATGTTAAAAATGCTGGAAGCCAATGATCATTATTACAGCAGTATCGCTTTTTATTTTTGTAGCGATATTCCAGTAAAATCGGATAAAATTAAAATTGCAAGAAGGGAAGTATTGATATCGCTGGCTAACCTTTCTGATGCCTTTACAAGAATGATCTCTGAACCCAAAAGACATCAGCAGGGAATAAAAAATGTGCATCGTTTTGTAGCCATCAATCATACCCTCATTTCTCATCTGTCTTCGCTTTCTTACCTGCTTCAGACAGAATTAAATACTTTCCGGTCGCCTGATCTTTTGCCGGTCATCGACAATACGAGACAACATTTTAAGAATGCCATGTTGAATCTTTTAAACCAAAAGGAAGCAGTTCAAAAACCTGATAGCTTTGCTTTAAAATCTGTCAACGAAAAAGTTCAGATCCTGCTTGAAAAAAGAAAGCTTGAAATTGCTGAAGGTAAATTGGAAACAAAAACGAAAAAGGAGTTGGTTGAAACAAAGTCGGTTACTGACCAGTTTAATTTCATTTACAGCAACGCTTCGGTTATTTGTAAGATTAGCAATGATTATGACGCAGAGATGGGCGTATAAAAAAATGGGGCATACTTTTAAGAATGCCCCATTTGGAAATATTTGATAAAATATCTTACTGTATAGTGGTATTAAAAATGACTTCAATATCGGTAGCAGATTTAGTGCTTGAGACAAGATCAGCGGTTTCCTTATTTGGTGGAGTTCCTGGGTAATGCCTTAGTGTTACTTTAGTGGTACCAGTGCCTGCTGCACCAGCAGTCCAAACACTATTTAAACCTAATGGCATGCCATTTATATCATTGTTTAAATTTGTAAATGTAACCAGTCCGGTAACTGTTGCTTCATAATAAAATCTATGTGCACCAGACTCTGCTGCAACTTCAGAAGTAATATTGTCAACAGGGTTTGCGGTTTTATTCAATAACTCTACTTCGACATTGTAAGCTACTCCATGTGTTAAACTAATAGTATTTTGAGCAGGAGCGTTACCTCCGGGACCATCGGGGTCATCAAAACTAAAGATGATTGTTGTCCCTCCATTTACTGGTGTGAATTTTAAATTCATCGTAGTAATTACTTCTTCATCATTGCCTTCACCTGCTTTATCTTTTTTACAGGAAGTTAAAGAAATGACCGCGGAAATTATTAATAAACTCATTTTAAAGATATTCTCTTTCATTTTTTAAATTTTAGAAGTTAATATAAATTATTAATAGGGATTTTAATTCTTAACTGTATATTTCTGCCTGTTTCATCACTGAAATAGCGCATGGTATTCAGGTAATCTCTGTATGAATTATTGAGTAAATTTCTGATGCCAATACTAAACGATACAAGTGTTTTGTTGAAAAGTACTGAAGTACCTGCGTCAGCATTCAGCAAGGCATAAGCATCGGGGGCCTCTTTGTAATCCTGCTTCCCATCTTTTTCATCCGGCACCCTGGTTTGTTTGGATACATAAATCAATTCTGCTGATAGATATGTTTTTGAAAATTTATTTTTATCAGTAAAAGTGTAAGTCAATTCATTTTGAATCCTGTCTGATGGCATACGGATCAGCCAATCGTTTTTATCTGTATTTTTTGCTCTTAACATCGAATATTTAAAGTCCCAGTTGAGTTGTTTGGAAACCAATATTCTGGAAGAAAAGTCAATGCCCTGCAACAAAACATCATTTTGCTGGTAAAGCATTTTTGGGAATGCTCCGGCAATGGTTAGTACCGGCTCGTCTGGTTTTGGTTGCTGATAAATAAAGTGTTTTATATCATTTCTATATATATTTATATCAAAATTTACCGAGCCTTTTTTATTACTCCACGTGTTGTTAAGAATAATATTTATTGAATGTTCGGGTCTAAGCAAAATATTTCCTTCTTCATATGTAGCTGTTCCGTGATGAATACCATTACTTAATAATTCATTTACCTGAGGGGCCCTGTTAGCCAAAGTAATATTGGTATTGATTTTCCACTGCTTATTTACTTTATAGCCTGCATTAAAAGAAGAACCAATAGTTGAAAATGAAAAATCGTATTTATTGAATACTACAGCACCGGAAAGAAGCCTATTGCTGTTTATATTTTTATGGTCATAGCGTATGCCTGCTTCAAAATTCCATAGTTGTTTTTGCCATTTGCCAATATAAAAACCTCCGAAATTGTTTGATCGGTATGCCGGTATAAAATACCTGCCTTCATATTGGTTTTCCTGCTGCATGGCTGATATTCCAGCGAGTTGAATGAAAGCAGGATTTTTGTTGTATTCCCAGTTTAATTCACTGCTTGTGGTAACAATTCCTAAATCCAGTTGGGGAGCTATACTCGTACTATTTCTGATGATATCAAATTCTTTTCTTTCATTTATTTGTGCAGCCAGTAAGAGTGTTAATTTATGATGGCCTGCCTGCAGTACGGATCGAGATTTTACCAATTGATGGTTTACGTCCTGATAGGGTCTGTTTATTTTATAGGTGTTTTCTCCAATAAAACCAGATGCTGGTTGATCGCTGTTGATGGCTTTTTGCAGATCTGCAAGGTTGCCAATATGCGAACCTTCAAATATGCCAACTTGTGTATCAAAAAAGCTGTAAAATAACTCGGTACTGAATTTGTGTTTTTTCCATCCTGCAGTTAGAGAGAAATTCTTTTCTTCACTACCGGTATTGTTTAATCGATAATCGGGAGTGGATGCATTGGCTCCTTTTTTAAATGTGCCCTGAACCCGGTAAGAAAATTCAGGCAGGTTTTTAACCTGTTGTTCAAACATTCCTGATAATACATATTGTCTGTTATTAGAAAAATAAGCTGTATTAAACTCTGCATTATAGCCTGGAGTACCAATCAATGATTTTGGTTCAACAAGGATAACTCCGCCTATAGCATCAGAGCCATATTTTAATTCATCCACCCCTTTTATTACCAATAATTTTCCTGCAATAAAAGGATCTATTTCGGGAGCATGTTCATTGCCCCATTGCTGACCTTCCTGTCTAACGCCATTATTGATGGTTAGTATTCGGTTGCTGTGTAAGCCATGAATAATGGGTTTGGAGATGGTTGAACCTGTTTGCAACATATTTACACCATTGATCCTGCTTAATGCTTCTGCTAGGGATTGGCCTTTCGTTTGGTCCATTTCTCTGCTCGTAAGTTCTTTTTTAAAGCCAGTGTTTGAATTGGATTTTTGGCTACTTACGGTTACTTCGCTGAGGGTGTTTTTAGCATGGGGCAGATCAATATCAATGTGTTTGTCCTTGGTAAGCATTACCAGTTGTTCGGATGTTTCGCAACCAACATGCGTAACCCTGATGGTATATTTTCCGGGACATAGGTTAGTGAAAATAAAATCACCAAACTGGTCTGTTATAATTTCTTTATTTAATTCGGGGATGAAGACAGTCGCTCCTGAAAGTTTTTGTCTTGTGTCGGCATCTTCAATATGCCCTTTAAGTTTAATTGAACATTGCTGCGATATTCCCATTAATGACATCATTAATAGAAACGCAGTAATTAATACTGTTTTCAAAATATAGAAAAGTTGAATGATAAAATGTTGCTGTATCAGCAGAATAAAAAAGGAGGATTATACAAATGCAGGCGGACCCCGAAGGCTTAAAAAAGGGATGGGGGTAGTATGTGCTGAAGCACTGTAAAAAGGTACAGGCTGGTCAATAAAATCATTGAGAGAAACAGTAGAAAAGAAAGTAGTCTCTATAAATGGAGAATGCAAATCGGGTTGATTGCAAAAACAATGAAATCCATTTAGGCTTATTTGTACGTTTCCTTTTGCATCGGTTTTGCCGGAAGTATATTTATGACAGCCGAAAACTTCATGCAAGGTTTTTCTGGGCGTGATGCTAAATGCAAACAGCAATAGCAGTGCCAGTGAAAGTAATTGCTTTATGAAACGTTTTTTCTTCAAGTAATATTTGTTACAACGTTGCAAAAATAGATAAAATAAATTATTGGCAATAATATTCTTTTAAACAATAAAACTTCAATAGGCGAATACTATATGATTGCCAATGAAGCAACAACCACTCTTCCTTTGTTTTTTCCATTGGACTATATATAGGCCAGGATTCGTTTATTCCTAATCTACCTTGCGTCGTAAAATGTTGTAATCCTGACCATTTAAATAGAAGCTTATTTGTTAATGAAGCTAGATTTAAAAATAAAGAACTGGATCAACCTAAAAGAAAAAGTACATACATGAAAAAAAAGTTATTAATGCTGCCCTTTTGTTTGTTAGCCATCAATGTAATGGCGCAGAAAATTTCGGGTATTGTAAAAGATGAAACAGGTAAACCGATTAATGGTACTTCTGTTTTGTTGGTTCGTTCAAAGGATTCGGTGTCAGTAAAGTTTTCTGCCACCAAATTGGATGGTAAATATGAGTTCGAAGGAATGGGAAGTGGAACTTACCTGGTGAAGTCAAGTTTTGTTGGACACCAGACCAGGTTTAGTGCGCCCATTAGTTTTACAACTGAAGATGTAAAAGTTGCCGATTTGTTATTGAATAAGGTTAGTGCAAATCTTTCGGAAGTGGTAGTAGTTTCTTCTAAGCCAATGGTAGAAATCAAAGCCGATAAAACTATCTTGAATGTTGAAGGGACTATCAATGCTGTTGGTACAGATGCATTGGAGTTGCTCAGAAAATCTCCTGGTGTTTTGGTAGATAAAGATGATAATCTTAGCCTTAGTGGTAAAACAGGTGTCCAGGTATTTATTGATGGAAGGCCTACACCATTGGCAGGAAAGGACTTGGCTGATTTTTTAAAGTCAATGCAATCTTCCAATGTGGAAGCAATTGAAATTATCACCAATCCTTCTGCTAAATATGAAGCTGCAGGTAATGCAGGGATTATTAATATTCGACTAAAGAAGAATAAAGCTTTTGGTACAAACGGTTCTGTAAATGCAGGATGGGCTATAGGGACTTATGCAAAGTATAATACAGGCTTAACTTTAAATAACCGTAATAAAAAAGTAAATCTGTTTGGTACTTACAATTACAATAAAAATAAAAACCTGGGTACGATGAATTTTTATCGTACTGTTTCAGATACACTCTTTGATCAAACAAACAGTATGCTGAGCAGGGGTAATAACCACAATTATAAAGTAGGACTTGATTATTATATCAATAAAAAAAGTACGCTTGGTTTTATCGTTAATGGTTCGGTGAGTGATAATGAAATGGAAGGCACTAGCAGAACTCCTATAAGTTATATACCGACCAATACACTGGTAAAAAATCTGCATGCAGACAATAGGAGTGACATGAGCCGCAATAATTTCAATACTAATATCAACTATCGTTTAGCGGATACAGCCGGAAGGGAATTGAATATGGATGCAGATTATGCTCATTATAATCTTAACAATGATCAGTATCAGCCGAATGTTTATTATAATGCAGGTGGGCAAACACTGTTGAGTCGTGTTGTGTACAATATGCTGTCGCCTTCCAATATCAACCTCTATTCATTTAAAACAGATTACGAACAGAATTTTAAAAAAGGAAAACTGGGTGTTGGAGGTAAGGTTTCATTTGTGAATACAGACAATGATTTTAAAAGATACAATGTATACACAAACAGCAAAGTGCTTGATACTCTGCGTAGCAACCGTTTTGATTACAAAGAGAATATTAATGCATTGTACGTTAACTACAGTCGCTCCTTTAAAGGATTTGCCATACAGGCGGGGCTTCGTTCGGAATATACCAATCTTAAGGGAACATCCATCGGCCAAAAATTAAATGGTAGCGGATACGTTCATTATGATTCTGCTTTTACAAGAGATTATATTGATTTCTTTCCGAGTGTAGCATTAACGTTTAATAAAAATCCAATGAGCCAGTGGGGGTTGACTTATAGCCGCAGAATAGACAGGCCTGCTTATCAGGATTTAAATCCGTTTGAATTTAAATTGGATGAATATACTTTTCAAAAGGGGAATACCAACCTAAGGCCGCAGTATACCAATAGTTTTGGGGTAAGTCATACTTACAAATACAAGCTCAATACGAGGTTAAACTACAGTCATGTTCAGGATATTTTTGCACAACTGATCGATACAGCAGAAAAATCCAAGAGTTTTATCTCCAAACAAAATCTGGCCACACAGGATATCGTGAGTTTGAATGTTAGCTATCCTTTTATGTATAAAAAGTTCAGTTCGTTTTTTAATGTAAGCAGCAACTATGCAGCCTATAAAGCTAATTTCGGGCAGGGGCGCAGGGTTGATTTGGATGTGTTTAGTTATAATCTTTATATGCAAAACAGTTTGAAGATTGGTAAAACATGGACAGCAGAATTGAGTGGGTTTTATACTTCCCCTTCTATTTATCAGGGAACTTTTGAAAGTAAAGCCATGGGTGGTTTAGATCTTGGTGCACAAAAAACAATCTGGAAAGGAAAAGGTAATATCAAGGCAACTTTTAGTGATATTTTTAAAACAATGAGGTGGAGTGGTACCAGTAATTTTGCCGGACAATACATGCGTGCCAGCGGCACTTGGGAAAGTCAGCAGTTGCGCTTAAACTTTAGTTATCGTTTTGGAAACAGCCAGGTAAAGGCAGCCCGCCAGCGTAAAAATGCTATTGAAGAAGAGAATAAGCGCACACAGGGTGGTGGTGGAGGAATTGGTCAATAATTTTCGGTAGTGATGTGAAAGTTAAATAAAAAACGAAGTTTTTAGTAAAAAAGCAAAGCGTTGAATGCGCTTTGCTTTTTTATTTACATTCATAAATGACTCAAGGATAATTGTTTCAAAGGGTTTAACACAATCAGGATCTATTGGACATATTAGGGAATAAGTTGCTTTTAAACCAATTTGCAGGGAAAACCCTTCCAGGCAAGAATCCCTCAAATGTTTGATAACCTGACGATTAAAAAAAACTTAACATTGGATATTCAGCCCCTATATTATCTTTGTGTTAAATAATACAAAAGTTATGAGTCGTAAAACCGTTATTAAGAAATCCACCAGAGCATTGGTGTACAATAAAATAGAAGGGGCTCTTTCTGATTTAAAAACAGGCGTAAAAGAAAAAAAGTTTGAAAAGCATTTAAAAAAGGCAAGTAAGCTTCTGGCTAAGGATATCAATAAAGTTGTAACCAAAACCAAACCTGAAAAAGCTAAAGTTGAAAAAGTTGCAAAACCAACTAAACCTACTAAAGTTGCTGCAAAAAAAGTGGTTAAAGAAAAAGTAGTTAAGGTTGCAAAAACTAAGGTGAAAAGTATCAAAGAAAAGGAACCAAAGAAAACAAAAGCACCTAAAAAAGTTAGCGCTGCTAAAATGCCGAAAATAAAAAAAAGTAAAAAAGCAACTGCGATTCCTGTGGCAGAAACAGTTGAACCTACATCAACCAATTCTTAATCAGGGTTTAAATAAAATGTAAAAGCCTGCACTTATTAGAATGCAGGCTTTTGTATTTTATAAACAATAGGTTTACCAGATCCGAATTCTGTCTGCTGGGTTTTTGTATAATTTATCTCCCTCAGTTATATTGAATGCTTTGTACCATGCATCCATATTTACCGGAGCGCCAATGGTTCTGTATGGGCCTGGAGAATGCGTATCTGTGATGATTAGCTGAGCGGCCGATTGTGGTAAAATATTTCCACGCCATACCTGTGCCCATGCTAAAAAGAAACGTTGGTCGGAAGTAAAGCCATCAATGATAGCGGCACTTTTTCCCTGTGGCGTCATTTTAAAAGCTTCATAAGCTACGTTTAAACCGCCAAGGTCACCAATGTTTTCACCTAAGGTAAGTTTGCCATTCACGTGAATGGTATCTAATACCGTATAGTCGTCAAATTGTTTTGCCAGCGCTTTTGTTTTAGCATCAAATTTGGTACGGTCTTCTTCTGTCCACCAATTTCTAAGTGTACCGTCTGCATCATATTTGCTTCCGTTATCATCAAAGCCATGGCTCATTTCATGACCAATTACAGCGCCTATTCCACCATAGTTTAATGCATCGTCGGCCTTTGCATCAAAGAAAGGAAACTGCAAAATTCCTGCAGGGAAAACAATCTCATTTAAAGTGGCATTGTAATAAGCATTTACGGTTGGAGGAGTCATTCCCCAACGCTCACGATCTACGGGTTTGCCCAACTGTGCAACCATATAATTGTAATTCCATGCGCCTACATTTTTCACATTTTCAAAATAACGATCGTTGTTTATTTCAAGGCCATCATAGTTTCTCCATTTATCAGGATAACCAATTTTAGGACGGAAGGCTGCAAGTTTTGCCAGTGCTTTTTCTTTGGTAGCAGGGCTCATCCAATCAAGCGATTTGATGCGGATAGCGAATGCTGTACGAAGGTTTTTTACCAGTTCAGCCATCCTTGCTTTAGCCTCGGGTTTAAAATATTCTTTTACATATAATTGCCCCAGCAATTCACCCACAGATCCGTCTGTTAAGGATGACATTCTTTGCCAGCGTGGTGTTTGAATACGTTGGCCGGTAATTACTTGGTTGTAAACAAAATTAGCATCCACAAAAGGGCTGCTTAGATAAGGAGCTGCAGATTTTAATACATTCCATTGCAGGTAAGTTTTCCAATCCTGTAGTGGAACTGATTTTAATAAGCCTGCTATCTCTTTAAAAAATGCGGGGTTGTTTATCAGAATACTGTCCTGGCCTGTTACTTTTAAGTCAGCAAGAATTAAACGCCAGTCTAGTCCCGGTGTGGTTTTGCTCAGGTCATCTACCTGTAATTTGTTATAGGTTTTGTAGGGATCCCTCATTTCAACCCTGCTCATTTGTGCCGTTGCCAATAGTTTTTCTAAATCAAAAATGGTTGTTGCATTTTGTTGAGCTATTGCTTCTGAAGTACCGGTAAGCGTAAATAATGTTGTAATGTATTGCTTATAGGCTTCCTGGATTTTTTTGTTGGGGCCTTCGCTTTTCAGGTAATAGTCCCTGTCTGGAAGTGTGGTGCCGCCCTGGCTAAGTTGTGGAATCATCAGCTCAACATTTTTCCTGTCTTGCCCCACAAAAAATCCATATAAAGGAGCTCCTGCACCACTAACCCTAAGGCTTGCCATGGTTTGTAGTAAGGTAGTTTCATTACTGATAGCAGCTATTTTGTCCAATTCTGGTTGAATAGGGGTAAAGCCTCTTTTTTCAATGCTGCTGCTGTCCATTCCTGCCTGATAGAAATCTGCCACTCTTTTTGTTACAGAACCCGGGGCTGCTTTTTTATCTTCTACTGCTTTTTCCAACACATCTTTTACTGCGTTGATGTTAAAATCACGCAGTTGGTTAAAACTACCCCAACGGGTTTCTTTTGCTGGAACAGGATTGTTTTTTATCCAGGTGCCACTTGCGTACAGGTAAAAGTCGTTGCCCGGCTTTACACTCAGATCCATGTTGGCAGGATCGATGAATTTCTTCACAGCTGTTTGCGCCATAGAATTGTAATGGCCTGTTACAGTCAATAACACTGCAGTAGCCAACAATAGCTTTTTGTAGTTTTTAATCATTTTGTAAATTATTATTAGATGCCGAAATTATACAAAAGCAAGGGAGTTTAATAACCATTGCTCTATTTTAGTAGCATTTATTTTATGAATGGATATTAACATTGCTTTTTTAGGCAATACCTCCGTATGTAATGTATTGAATACTAAAAGCTATTAAACTCTTCCTTTAAATTCATCCATGGTTTTATAAACACCCAGCCATTTGCCAACGATTAAGTCGAACCAGCTTGCAGGAAGAATACCTTTAATAAACGGCAGGCAGTAAACAATGGCCGGCATTCTTACAAAACGTTTGTTTTTTTCTATACCCCTGATGATTTGTTCTGCGGCAAGTGCAGGAGCAAGGATAGGTAGCAGTGCATTGCTTTTAACACCATCAAACATACCGGTGTTGATATAGTAGGGTGTAACCGTTGTAATATTTACTCCATGACTTCCTTGTTGCATTTCCAGTCTTAAGGAGTCGCTCCAGCCAATTACTCCCCATTTGCTGGCAACGTATACACTCATCTTTGGATTGCTTGCCATGCCTGCAGCCGAGGCTATGTTAACGATATGGCCAGATTTGGAAGCCATCATATCCGGTAAAAATTCTTTTGTAATATGCATCAATGCACTACAGTTGATACTCATGGTTCTTTGAATATCTGTATGTGTATGTTCTGCAAAAGATTTGCCTACGATAATGCCGGCGTTGTTTATTAAAATGTCAACTTTTCCTACTTCATTTTTAACTTTGGCAGCAGCAGCTATGACTGCATTGGTATCCATAATGTCTACCAGGTAGGGAACAACTTTAAAACCCTGTTGCGTTAATTCTTCGGTAGTAGTATTGAGCAGTTGTTCATTGATGTCCCAGATCACCAATGTTTCCAACCCTTTTTGCAATAATTGTTTTCCCATTAATTTTCCAATGCCGGAAGCGGCTCCTGTAATTAAAGCAGTTTTATGATTAAACTGGCCCATAAGATAAAATTGAAGTAATAAGGTACTACTTAAAATTGAAAAGGGGGGTATAAAAAGGAAATATCCAACACCTGCTATTATTTGTCCAGTAATTCTTTTATTTGTTTCACCAGTTCCCTTGTGCTAAAAGGTTTTGTTACATATAAAGCCGCGCCAAGATCATATCCTTTTTTTATATCTGTTTCTTTTGTTTTGGCACTCATAAAAATCACTTGGGTGTTTTTTAACTGCGCACTGCTTTTAATATGTTTGCAAATTTCGTAGCCATCCACATCGGGCATCATAATATCCAGCAGTACCAGGTGCGGGATTTGTTTGTTTACGATTTCAAGGGCTTCGGTTCCATTACGTGCCACCATTACATCATAGCCATTTTTCTTCATCAAAAATTCAAGCGACATTAAGATGTAGGGATCATCATCCACCACTAGTATTTTATGATTTGTTTTCATTTGTATTAGTTAACTGTTAGGAAGTGTAAAGATAAACCGGGCACCCTTATCTTCTTCACTTTCTACCCATATTTTACCATTGTGCATTTCTATTATTTTTTTACTGATGGCGAGCCCCAGGCCGCTGCCTTGTGGCTTTTTAAGTGTTTGGTTTTTTGCCTGAAAAAACTTGTCAAAAATCAGTTCATGAAGTTCAGCAGGAATACCTTTGCCATTGTCTTCCACCCAAACCTGTATTTCGTCGTCTGTGCTGTGTACCCATACCTTTATGGTTCCTGTATTTTCTTCTACAAATTTTACTGCATTGGATAAAAGATTGCTTAATACCTGTTGCAGCAGGTCGGCATCACAACGAACAAGGAACATAGAATCCGGAATCTTTGCTTCGATCGTAATGTTTTTTTTCTGAAGCGAGTGGTTGAATCGAATGAATACAATCGCTGATAAATGTGTTTAGTAAAACAGGGTTCAGTTCTAGTTTCTGTCTTCCGCTTTCATACCGTTCAAGATTTAAGACCTGTGTTATGAGGTGGCTTAGTCTTTCTGTTTCTTTTATAACATTGCCCAAAAAAAGTTGTCTTTGTTCATCGGGCATGTCTGCATTGTCATGAACTATTTCGGCCATTGCTCTGATAGAAGTAATGGGGGTACGCAGTTCATGTGTTACGGTGTATAAAAATTCATCTTTTACAATATCCATTTCTTTCAACAGTCCGTTTGCTTCAATCAGTTGTTTGGTGGCTTTTTCCAGTTCTGCCGATTTTTTCTTTAGTTCCTTGTTCAGTCCAATCATTTGCTGGCTCTCTCTTAATATGTTCAGTACTTCATCAATATTTAGTTTTTCTTCTTTTGTAATACTGCTAACCATTATTCGAGCAGAAGCAGATCCAATAACGCCACTCAGTATCTTTTCAGCAAAAGTTACTATTCGGGGGTCTGCCTTTTTATTGTCTATAGCAATTTTATTCCTTTGCGCATAGGTGGTTAAAATTTTCTCTGCTCTTTCGGATCCTAAAAAATTAGCAAGCAGCGAAGTGAGGTCAGGCAAGTAGGCTGTTCCTTTCCATATTACATTCGTTTCTGTTGCCACTGAATATTGGAAGATATCAACAAATATTTCTGCCTGGTAAACTTCTTCTGCCGATTTTTTACTGTTGAGTGATACCGTCACAAATAAAAGGATATTAAAAAACATACTCCAGAAAAAGCAGTGGGTTACGGAGTCCATTGATTCCATTCCAAAAAGCGATAATGGTTTTAACCAGGAAATGCCCATCAGGCCTTCATTTACGATACTCATGTCCAGAATGCCTGCGCTGGCCATAGAGGGTATAACAGCTGTAAAAAACCAGATCACAAAACCAATGCAGATACCGGCCATGGCTCCTTTTTGCGAAGCGTTCTTCCAGTAGATGCCTCCCAGAACAGCAGGTGCAAATTGTGCTACTGCAGCAAAAGATAACATGCCAATAGAAACCAGTGTAAAATGCTGTGCAACTAATTTGTCATAGAGGTAGGCCAGCATGATGATGAGCAGGATACTGAAACGGCGTATGTTTAAAAT
>CANNJE010000042.1 GCA_947504605.1 Chitinophagaceae bacterium | reverse complement strand
GAAATATGTGAAGTTAGATATTGATAGAATTAATATTGGAGGACTTTCATCTGGCGGACAAGCAACCTGGGATTTTCCTCAACAGCAACAGTATGCAAAAATTGCTTGTGCAATAGAGCCTATTTCTGCAGTTCAATACGAAGATGTAAGTTACTTTGCGAGTCATATTACTGTACCTGTCCTATTAGCAAATGGAGGACAGGATATTGCGCCATATCCCTCAACTGTCACAGATATTATTAATTCCTATAAAAATTTGGGAGGAAATATTACACAGGTTTTCTTCCCAACACAGGGGCATGGAACATGGAATGCCTTTTGGGCTCACCCAAGTTATTTCCCATTTATAAATTCACAACATAAGGCAAATCCGCTTGTTTATTTTCAACACGATGAATTTTGTCCTAATGAAACTGTAAATGCCAAACTAGGATTACAGGCAGGTTTCTATGCATACGAATGGGAGAAAGATGGTATTACAATTGCGGGTCAAACCAGTAATCAGTTGATAGTAACCAGTTATGGCACCTATAGGGGTAGATTTAAAAGAACTGTTACAAGCCAGTGGTCTATTTGGTCACCAACTCCAGTTGTTATTTCTCAAAATCAGGGAACGGTTTCCCCAGCAATTCAGATAAACGGATTGCATAGTAATGTTTTGCCAGCTCCTGATGGCAGTACTGTAGTTCCAATTATGGTTCCAAATACTTACTATACTTATGAATGGAGAAGGGTGTCTGATAATGCATTGGTTAGTACTGCATCAACTTATGATGCTCCGGTGGGTCAATATAAAGTAAAAGTAACAGAACAATTTGGCTGTGGCAGTGACTTTTCTGCTATTTATACAGTTATATCTGCCAATGGTATTAATAAGCCTGATGCAGCAAGTAGTTTGGCTGCTATTGCTATTTCTAATAACTCAATACAACTTGACTGGAACGATAATCCCAGCCCTGTAAATAATGAAACAGCTTTTGAAATTTATAGAAGTAAAAGTAGTGGAGTTGGATACAGTTTAGTTGGAGTCACTGGTGCAGATATTCTATCTTTTCTTGATCAGAATTTAGCTGCAAATACCAAATATTATTATATCGTTAGGGCAGTAAATGCTACAGCAGCTTCAATCGTGAGTACTGAAGTTAATGCTACTACTCAATCTGATATTACTGCTCCAACAGCTCCAGGCAATTTAATTGTGACGGGGTCAACCAGAAGTTCTGTTTCACTTTCATGGGATTTGTCTACAGATGATGTGGCGGTGTCAAAATATGAAGTGTTTGTAAATGGTGTGAAAACATATGTTACCACAAAAACAACTTTTACAGTAAATAATCTTACAGCATTACAGACATATGGTTTTTATGTAAAAGCACTCGATGCATCTGGAAATGTATCTCCTGCAAGTAATCAAGTAAGTGGTGCCGCTGCATTGCGTGGATTAAATTATAAATATTATCAAGGAGACTGGAATGCGCTACCTGATTTTAATACACTCACTCCTATAGCAACTGGTGTTTCTTCTAATGTAACTATTACACCTAAGTTAAGAAGTGATTATTTCGGATTTCTATGGGAAGGGTATATAATTATTCCAGCAACCGGTTCTTATAAATTTGAAACGAATTCTGATGATGGAAGTAAATTGTACATAGGCAATTATAGCCATACTGCAACTCCTGTCGTTAACAATGATGGTCTGCATGGAGGACAATATAGAGAAGGAACTATTTCGCTCACAGCTGGTATATACCCTATAGCTATAACATTCTTTGAAAAAAGTGGAGGAGAGACAATGAATGTTTATTGGACTTGTGCAGCTGCAGGTATTACAACCAGAACAGTAATTCCGAATAGTGCATTCGGAGATATTATAACTATCCCTGCAAGTTCATTACCGGCCAAACCTTCTGATTTAAATGTATTTGCATCTTCTTACAATAAAATAAATCTTAGCTGGACTGATAACAGTAATAATGAGTCTGGATTTGAGGTTTCACGTTCTACTGCTTTATTAGGAACTTATGTCAATATAGGCTCAACCACATCAGATATAACAACTTTAACAGATTCTGTTGGTTTGACATCAGAAACAAAATATTGGTATAAAGTTCGGTCAGTAAATCAATATGGTCAGTCAGAATTCGTGAGTATTCTTGAAGGGAATTGGGCATTAAATAATGATTATAATGATGGTAGTGGTAATAATAGAATTCTAACAGGAAATGCTACTCCAACCTTTAATGCTGCCGATAAAAAAGAGGGTACACATTCCATTGCATTAAACGGATCTACCCAATACATCAATTTACCTTTTGCAACCAGTGGAATATTTCCTGCAAATTCTTTTACCAGCAGAACTGTAGCATTGTGGATAAAACCTAATACAGCTTCCATAAATGGAACCAATAAAATAATTTATGATTTTGGAGGATCCGATAATGGTATATCCTTACGTTTTAATACAGGGGCATTACAGGCAGGTATTGCGAGTTCAAACATTCGGGCTTCTGTGATAGTTAATAGTATTACATCAAATGCAAACTGGGTTGTAAATGACTGGAATCATGTGAGTGTTGTGTATGATGTGAATAAAATTCAACTTTTTTTAAATGCTGTTTTAATAGGCACTACAAGCTTATCCTTTAGTTCAGTAGGAAGTTCTTCAAACGGTTCTAGAATAGGGGCTTCAAATGGTACAAATGCTTTTAACTCTTCTTCAAGTTCGACCAATTATACCGGCTTGATTGATGATATAGAAATTATTAAAGAGCCCGTAAATGCAATAGGAATTTTGGGTTTAATGAACCAGTCCTATACTGCAGATACTACTTTTGTATTGCCTACAATACCTTCTATACCAACCAATTTGTTGTCAACATCAAAAACAACAACAACAGTTTCTTTGGTATTTAATGATAATTCAAATAATGAAACTTTGTTTGAATTGTACCGATCAGCTTCAAATCTGAATAATTACAGATTATTAGCTACAATAAGTGGTGGAGCAGGTTCTTTAAAATCTTTTATTGACAGTAATTTATTCTCAAATACAAATTACTATTATAAAGTAAGGGCAAAAGGAATTGGTGGAACTACAGCATTTACGCCTGATTTTTTAGTTAGAACTGAAAATAATGCCCCTGTATTGACAGCAGTTGCTAGTTTTACAATGAGATATAATTCTCAGAAAACAATTACATTTTCTGCAACTGATGTAGATGCAGAAACAATGTTTTACTCTTTAATAAATCCATTGCCTGCTTTTGCGTCTTTTACTAATTCATCCAATGGTGCGGGTTCAATCGTGTTTAATCCAGCAATAACTAACCAAGGAATATACCCAATTGATGTTGTAATTAGTGATGGCAACGGAGGTAAGGATACAGCTTCATTTACTGTAACTGTAAATGATAATTATACACCGGTGATTATGGCTCTCAGTAATCTTATATTGGCTGAAAGCAGCACAGCTAATATCACACTAAGCGCAACAGACCAAGACGGAAATAGTACACTAACTTGGGCACTTGGTTCAATAAATCCATTTGTAAGTCTTACCGATAACGGAAATGGGCAGGGTGTTTTGGTGATAACGCCAGGATATTCTAATGCAGGTGTATACCCGCTTACTGTTTCTGTTAGTGATGGTGCAGGTGCAACTGAATCTGCTACTTTTACCGTAACTATTACTAATCTGGAACCACCTGTAGAAAAATGGTTTATTAGTACAAAATATACTAGTGCAAATGCTTCCGCACCATGGAATAATATTTCTGCAGTAAACACAAATAACTTGTTGAATGGCTCTGGTATTGTTACTCCCGTAGGAATACAATTCCTGAATACAAGTTGGAATGCTGGTGATGCAGGTGCAGTAACAGGAAATAATTCAGGAGTATATCCTGATGCCGTAATAAAAGATTATTTCTGGTTTGGTGTATATGGCGCACCTAATACGGTTGATTTTAATCTTAAAGGGCTTACAATTGGTGCTAAATACAATGTAACATTATTTGGTAGTAGTGCCTGGAGAGGATTAGGAAATAATGGCACTACAATTTATACTATTAATGCTGTTGCAAAACCATTGTACGTAGACAATAATCAGCAAAACACTGTAACATTTACTTCAATTGCTCCCGATGCTCTAGGTAATATAACTGTTAATATGAGCAAAGGTGCTGCCACACCATATGGTTTGGTAAATGCAATTGTGCTTGAAAAACCTTTTGATGATGGAACGGTTCCTGTTTCGCCTTCCAATTTAATCGGCCAATCACAATCTAATGGTACTGTAAAATTATATTGGGATGATGTTTCTTACAATGAAAGTAATTATCTGGTTTACAGATCTACTGCTCCAGCAGGGCCATTTGTTTTGTTAAATCCTTCTGCTTCAAACGCCAATGATACAAGCTATATTGATAATACCGTATTAAGCGCTACAACTTATTACTATAAAGTAAAAGCTACTAATAATGTAGGATCATCGGATTTTACCAATATAGTAATAGTAATAACAACCAATAAAGCACCATTATTAGCGGATATTGCAGATGTATATGTTAAGGCAACCAACACTGCAACAGTAAGTTTTGGTGCAACGGATGATATTGGAGATATACTTACTACAAATGTAACAGGACTACCGTCTTTTGCAGTCTATCAAAATACTGGAAATGGAGTTGGTAATATTGTATTCACTCCTTCTGCCAATGATCTTGGAATTTATACAGGCATTATTGTAAAGGTTACAGATAATTCTGGAGCGAGTGTTACCAAAGTGTTTAACCTTACTGTTACAGACAATAGTGTAAGGTCAGCTTATTTGAATTTCGGTCCTGAGGGAGCTACACCTCAAGCTGCACCATGGAATAATTACCTAGGATATCCATTTATTAATTATGTGTATGGTAATATAAAAGATGATGCCAATGTGGTTACAGGATTTACTTTTAAATTCCTTAGTCAATGGAATGGTGGCTTATCTATCGGAATGAGAACTGGAGATAACAGTGGAGTTTTTCCCGACAATGTTATGAAAACCAGTTTCCATAATTATAATACAGGAAACCATGTTATTCAATTTGATGGATTAAATCCTGCAAAAAGATATAGTATCGGATTCCTTACCAATACGCATACCGGTGTTTCTTCGTTAACTACTTTTTCGAGTGGCTCACAATCAATTGTAGTTGATGGTAAATACAATACAAAAGTTTTGGCTAACCTTAATGGACTTGTTCCTAATGCTTCAGGTACCATACAGGTTACTATTACAAAAATTGCAGCGAATCAGATACTGTGCTTAAATGCTGTTGTAATAAGAGAGTATAATTCAGCTGATCCCGTAATAAGGCCAGCCGATCTTTTTGCAGAAACTGTTTTGGAAACAGATAGGATTAAACTAGCCTGGAGTGATAGAAGTAATGATGAAACTGGATTCCAAATATGGAGGTCAACATCATCAAATGGTACTTATTCTTTGGTGACAACAACAGCAGCCAATATAACTACCTATACCAATACCGGGCTGACAGCTAATACTCGTTACTTCTTTAAAGTAAGGGCTATAAATGGGGCAGTTCTAAGCAATTACAGTAATATCGCAAATGCAATACTTGCTTCTAAAATTGTTTTGATAAACCAGAATGTAAGTGTGGCACAACAGGCACCAGCTCCATGGAACAGTACCAGTTCACCATCTACTCAAGGCGCAACTTTTAGTAATCTTATAAATACTGGATTAATCAACAGTGGTTTTGAAATGGTTATCACAAAAGAGTTTAATGGAGCAGGTTTTGCAGGTGTTAATGCAAATGGTGTTTTCCCTGCAAATGTTATGGTAAGTAATTACTGGACCGATGCCGGACAAACATCACAGGTAAAATTCCAAAATCTTGATTTAAGTAAAAAATACAGGATTGGTTGTTTTGGAAGTAATACTAATGCTAATTATACAACAGCTAATTATTCTAGTAATGGCAAAACAGTTGAATTAAACAGTTATTATAATGATGTTAAGGTTGTTTATCTTGACAAACTCACTCCAGGCGAAAATGGTGAATTAGTTGTAAATGTAAATACTGCAGGAGGATCACCTTTCAGTTTCACAGGTGCGTTTACTATTGAGTATTATGATGATAATACAGCAGATGAACCTGTAGTAAATACTATTTATCCCGATGGTATACCTGAAGTGTTGAATGCCCGTTACAATCCAACATTGCCGGATTTAGATGCAGTTGTTAAAACACTTGAAGTTAAAGAAAGAACAAAAACAGTTAATTCTGTTTTACCGGTCACTACTTTAGATGAAATAAAGGTTTTCCCCAACCCCTTTACAGACAAGATTCAGGTAGAACTTCAAAATCCTAAAGCTTCATCAGTTTCTATATTGTTATACGATATGAATGGTAAAATGTTGTTTAGGAGCAACGGCCTTAATGTAATGAAGGGGAATAATATTGTATCAGCAAATTTACCAGTTGGAATGTCACTTTCTCCAGGTAGTTATGTAATAAATGTTTGGATAGACGGTAAAATGAGTAAAACTGTAAAACTTATTAAAGTCAACTAGAAAAACCTTAAAAGTTAAAAAAGTCTGGTATTATTAAATACCAGACTTTTTTAGTAATCCTAAACAAAGTTAAATTAGTGTTTTATTTCACTTCTGAATTTTTTAAAAATACGTCAGTATACAACTATTATGAATATTTTTAGAAATCCCAAATGGATCAGTGAATTTGAATATCCCTACGATGGTTATGAAGATATTTCACAAAAGGTTTTTGATGAGATTAATCAGAGACTAGACAAAGTACAATCAGCAAAACCTTTGGTTAGCATAATTATATCTGCATGGAATGAAGAAGTCGATATTTTAAAAACTGTAGGAAGCCTTTCAAATGTAAAAACAAAAATTCCTCTTGAAATTATAGTAGTAAATAATAATTCGACAGATAGAACTCAAAAAACGCTTGATAGGTTACATATAAAAAACTATTTTCAGCCAATACAGGGTTGGGGGCCTGGAAGGCAAATGGGAATGGAAAATGCATTAGGGAAATATATTTTATTAGGTGATTCTGATTGTATCTATCCTGATTGTTGGGTTGAGAATATGATAGAAGGCCTAAAAATAGAAGGTGTTGTTAGCGTTTACGGACGATACTCCTTTATTAGTGAAAAAGGTTTTGCCCGATGGCAACTTTCTATCCTGGAGTTTTGCAAAGATTTAATAGCTGAGGTGAGGCATATAAAACGGCCATTTTTGAATTCTTATGGAATGAGCATGGGGTTTGTTAAGGAATATGGTTTGAAGGAAGGTTTTTATATGAATAAAACGCATGGAGAGGATGGAAGGATGTGTTATGATTTGATGAAATATGGAAAAGTTAAGCAAATTCGCTCTAATAGTAACAGGGTATGGACAGGAGTACGAACTTTGAGAAAAAGTGGAAGTTTTAGCCAAGTGATGAAAACAAGAATTATAAAAGAAGTAAAAAGATTTTCTATTTATTTTAACACGAAAATGAAATATCATCCTCCAAAAAATTAAATCAATAATTAGGCATATTTGAAATTTATTTTAAAACATTTTCTACTGCCAAATTTTTAAAATTAACTTTACTTACCGTTTTAATCACTAAATAATTTTTCTATGGATTTAATATATTTTTTTAAGGTTCTGTTTCGTAGAAAATGGATAATACTTATACTTTCTTTTTTGTCGGTCATAGCAGCATTTATTTTTCTTTTAAATAAAAAGGAACTTTACGTTTCTCAGGCACAATATTCAACGGGCTTTACTGCCGAAAAAGTGAGGCTTGTTGACGGAAGTTCAGGCATAGATATTTATACTGCGGATGTTAAATTTAATAATGCGATTGAAACCTTTAAATCACCTAAAGTCATTAATACAATCGGATATAAACTATTGCTTCACGATCTTACAAATCCTGCCAAAGCTTATAGGGTTTTGTCCAAAAATCAGAAGGGATCTGATATTTTTAAAGCAGTTAATAAGGATACTGCAATAAAAATTTTGCAGGAAGCAATTACAAAAAATAAGTTGCTAAATTCTGAAACAGATCAAGAAAAAATACTTATCGAATTTTTTAAATTATACGGCTATGACTTTGAATCGTTGAAATCTTTTCTTGTCATTGAAAGAGTTGGGAGAACAGATTATTTAAATATTACTTTCTGGTCAGAAAATCCAAATTTGTCTGCATTGATTGTAAATGCTTTGGGCCAGGAATTCTTGAATTATTATAAAAATTTAAGTTCACAACGTACTGAAGAAAATGCTGAGGGGATTAAAAAAATGGTAACCGCTCAGCAGGATAGAATAGATAGTTTGGGTAAACGTTTATACAATGAAAAAGTAAAGCAGGGAAGTATTGACCCTGTAAGCCTAAGTACAAGTGCAATGGAAACAGTGAAAGAGCTTGAGACCAGGCTTGCAGAAGAAAAAAGCAAACAAAATGAACATTTAAACAGAAAAAAATATTTAACCGAAAGGTTAAATATTTTAGGAGGCGGTTCTGCTGTTTCTGTTAATACCGGCAGCAACGACGAGGTTATTCGGCTCACTAATAAAAAGAACGATTTAGTTGCAGAACTTGCACGTAAAGGAGGGAATGACCCTGTTCTTCAAAAGCAGATCAGTGATTTGCGTGCTGAAATAAATGCAAAATCCGGTTCTTCTTCAGGTAAAAGTAATAGTGGCAAAAACAAAGAGGTAGATGATCTTAAAATGCAGATCAGCGAAGAGGATGCGCTTTTAAATGCGGCTAATTCAACTATTGCAGATTATACAAGCAGGATAAGGAAATACACGGGTATGGCTAATTCTGCCCCAATAGGAAGTGATGTGACTATAGAAGGGATTAAAAGTAAACTGGATATTGAAAATGCTCAGTTGGGAATTGTAATGGAAAAATATTCACAGGCAGAAGGTTTGGTAAAAGATGATCCGACAACTAATTTTATTCAAACCGGTATAGGCCAGCCAGCCTTGGGGCCTGAGTCAAAAAAAACAATGCTTACAATGGCTTTGTCAGGAATGTCAATGTTTTTTCTAACGTCAGTAATTTTTCTCCTTATCGAAATTTTTGATACCAGGGTCAAAACACCAACATTATTCAAAAAACAAGTAAAACTGAATGTTGCAAATATTCTGAACAATGTACCTCTTAAAAAAACATCGGAACAGGAAATTGTAATGAATGATTTTGAGGGTAGAAAATTTTCCAGAGAAATACTTTTCAAAAATAATGTGAGAAAATTAAGGCATGAGCTACTTAAAAGCCCTCATAAAATATTTTTGATAACAAGTACACAAAAAAAATCTGGCAAAACTACTGTGATTGAGGCACTGGCTGCAAGTCTTGTATTAAGCAAAAAAAAGGTATTAATTATCGATCTGAATTTTGGAAACAATACCATTACACAAAAGCATAATCCTGAAAATCTAATTCAAGAAGTAGCAAGTTCCATCAATTATAACCAACCTTTAAAAGAGCAAAAGATATGGAGCAATACATCACAGGAAGGGTTATCTTTAATAGGATGTAAAGAAGGTAATTTTACTCCTTCAGAAGCATTGTACAATCTAGACATGAATGCATTTTTAAAATTGCTTAAAGATGAATTTGATTTTATTTTGATAGAAGGAGCTGCATTAAACGATTATGCCGATAGTCAGGAACTCGCAAGTTTTGCAGAAGAAGTATTTACAGTTTTCTCTGCATCCTCTTCAATTTCACATGCAGATGATAAATCGATTAAGTTTATTGCGACACTTGGAGAAAAAAATAAAGGAACAATATTAAACAATGTGCTAAAAGAAAATATTAATTTTTAGATTATTTATATTTTGATGATGAAACCTGCAAGGCTAAGCTGGATAGATTATGCACGTGGTATAGCTATAATTTTGGTATCCTATCGTCATGTATATGAGGGGTCTAAAGAATCGGGTATTTTCGTACAAGATTATGATTTTCTTGAGTATGCAAATATTTTATTTTATAGTTTTAGAATGCCTTTGTTTTTTATAATATCGGGTATATTTATCACAAAGAGTTTGCAAAAAAGAGGTTTGAAATCTTTTGTAGAAACAAGGGCTCGTACAATTCTATATCCATATTTTCTGTGGGGATTTATTCAGTTGTCTTTGCAGATAATATTTACTAAATATACCAATGGGCATCCTACTGTTTCTTCCTATTTAAACTTGTTTTACCTGCCCAGAGAGATTGCTCAATTTTGGTATTTATATGCTTTATTCAATGTTTCGATATTATATGCACTTTCAAAATATTTTTTAAAATTGACTGCAATACATAATATTTTTATTGGCATTATTTTCTTTTATCTCTCCTCAATAATTTACCAGCAAGATATTAAAACAGGATTTGTGTTTGATATTCTGCATAATTATATTTTTTATGCTGTTGGGGATTTGGTAAGCACTTATTTACTCGATTCAAAAAAACAACGATTTTTCGAATCTGGAAAAACATTATTAATAATGTTGGTACCATTTAGTGCTGCCCAGATATATTTTTTATTGCAGAATATAAATCATTCAACCAGTAAATATATGTTTGTTGAATATTATCAACCGCTCATATTCCTGTTGATTGCATTAATTGGATGTGCATTTATAATTAGCCTTACTTTTTATCTTCAAAAAAAAGATGTTTTGAAATGGTTAACTGTTTTAGGAAGGCATTCACTTTATATTTATGTGGCCCATGTAATTGCATTTTCTTGTGTAAGGATTATATTAAGTAAGGTTTTAGGTATTCAAAATGTTGCTGTCATTTTAATATCAGGAATTCTTTCAGGATTAATTATTCCGTTATTATTGTATAAATTGACTGTCCGATTTAATATTAGATGGTTATTTACATTAGAAAAGGTTCCGTCGGCAGAAAACGAAAAAATACTATCAAATCTACATCCATACAGTCCACGGGAAAATATTTTATAATCTAATTATGCCTCATTCTGTAAAATATAGCAATTGGATTCACTCAGGATTCTTTAGTGGATTACAAAAGTTATCTGTACCCTTATCTGGATTATTTATAACAATGATATTGGCTCATAAAGCTTTAACCAAACAAGAAATGGGTGTATGGGCACTTTTTATGAGTATCACAGCTATAATTGAATTGATAAGGCAGGGACTTGTAAAGACCGCTTTAATTAAATTTATTAATCATAGTGATACTGTTGATCAGAAATATGTTATTGGAGCTGCATTTTTTTTAAATGCATTTATTACCTGTATTTCAGCCTTATTGATGTTCATTTTTACACCTTTTCTGGCTGAGTTTCTTAAAGCTCCACAACTTGAACAGATGTTAAACATATTGCAGATTGGAATGTTAATAATGATTCCTTTTTCGCATTTTGAATGGCTCATGTACAGCAAAACATTATTTAAGGGACTTTTTTGGACTTACCTTTTCAGACAGGGTATTACCCTTACTTTGGTTTTTATAATTTTTCTAATCAATACTAAGGTGTCTCTTAACTCGCTTGTTATTATTTACAATATTGGATTATTGACAGGCACACTCATATCCTATAAATATATAAAACATTTAATAACCAATTCATTCGTCTTTTCAAGACAATGGATAATGAAATTGTTTCATTTTGGAAAATATGTTTTTGCATCAGGATTAAGTACATTGGTTTTTAGAAGTGCAGATCAGATAATGCTTTCGCCAATTTTAGGTACAACTATTTTTAACGCATCTCAGAATATAGCGATGCGATTTATTAATTTATCTGATTTGCCTTCACAAACATTGGGGGATATTTTATTTCCTAAAAGTGCACAAACCGAGAATAGCAGTAATCCTGCCAAAATTAAATATTACTATGAAAAAACAGTAGGAGCATCATTATGTATTGTTATACCACTTGTTATTTTTGTTTTGATATTTCCGAAAGCAATTATTTACGTTTTAGCGGGTCCTTTATATTATGATGCGATTCCTTATCTACAGTTAATAGCCTTGACTAGTATAACCCTTGCTTTTTTAAAACAATATGGTGTAATAATGGATTCAACAGGTAGGCCTTTTTTTAATTTAATTACTACAACTTTTATAGCAGTTTCGCATGTACTACTTTTGTATTATTTTATAAATCATTTTCATTTTATTGGCGCAGGATATGCTTTGTTGATTTCTCATTTTCTTGGCTTTGTGGTTACACAATCCCTATTGTATAAATTATTTAATATTAATTTTCTAAATGCATTTAAATATGCGATTAATTTTTATCCTGAATTTTTTAAAATAATATTAGAAAAATTGCCATGGAAGTTCCGCTAATAAACAACAGAGATTTTATCATTTTCGGATTACAACCCTGGGATATTTCTATTGGAAGTAATTGTAAAAATATTGCAGACGAAATAGCTAAGAATAACAGGGTTATGTATGTAAATAGACCACTGGATAGAATTAGTATGTATAAAAATAAAAATACTATTCAAGCAAAAAATAGACTAGTTAGTATTAGAGAGGGGAAAAACGTATTAAATGCAATAAGTAAGCAGTTATGGATTTTTAATCCTAGGGTTGTTTTGGAGTCTATCAATTTTTTGCCCCCAGGGAGCATATATAATTATTTAAATAAACGAAACAATAAAAAACTAGCCAATGAAATCAAATGGGCCTGTCATGAATTGGGATTTAATGATCCAATTTTATTAATTGATGATGATTTTTTTAATGGACTTTATCTAAAAGAATTTTTAAATCCAGCGTTGTTTATTTATTATATAAGAGATTTTCTTTTGTCTCAAAAATATTTTGTTAGACACGGATATAGATCTGAGCCCCTACTGATTAAAAAGGCAGATGCAGTTGCAACGAATTCGAAATATCTAGCAGGCTATGCTTCAAAATATAATTCGAATACGGCTGATATAGGACAAGGTTGTGACGTAGAAGAATTTTTAACTAGCCCTTCATCTCTTCCTGCTGATACTAACGGTATTAATTATCCGATAATCGGATATTGTGGATCTTTAACAGCAACGAGACTTGATATTGATCTCATTTATTTTATTGCAGCTCAAAAACCCGAATGGAACATTGTATTGGTAGGCCCAGAGGATGATAGTTTTAAAGTATCTTCACTTCATACGTTGAGTAATGTTCATTTTTTGGGCCCAAAGCGTACAGATCAATTACCGGCATATACACATGCATTTGATGTATGTATAAATCCTCAATTACTAAACCAGATGACGATTGGTAATTATCCAAGAAAAGTTGATGAATATCTGGCAGCAGGAAAACCCGTTGTTGCGACAAAAACAGAAGCAATGGAAATGTTTGTAGAACAGGTATTTCTTTGTAATAATAAAGAAGAATATATTGGTAAAATTCAGGAAGCATTATTAGAGGCTAAAATTGAAAATAAAATTAGAACCAGAAAAAAATTGGCAAAATCTCATACCTGGGCAGCTTCTGTAAATCTTTTATATCAATTAATTATTAAAACTTATAAGGAACATGCAAAATAACGAAGATGAAAACATAGTAGATGATATTCGTATGTCTAATTTTTCGCAAATCATTTCAATATTGTTTGTTACAATAGTGATGGTTTTTCTATTTATTAAAATAATATTTTTCTAGTAAAAATTTGGCATCATTACACAACCATAAACAAGATTATTTTAGAAAGGTTAAAGTACTAGTTGGTCGCTTAAGCTGGCCTGTTGGTATTAGTTTCCTGCTTATACTTTCTCTGATTTCCGGTTTTCTTGCAGCAAACAATATGGTCCTTATTACATTTGCTTTTGGAGGGGTCCTTTTGTGTGGTTTGATTGTTTACAGTTGCCTCTTTAATCCTTTGAGAGGTTATTATCTGACACTTTTAACTGCTTTTTTTGCTTTTTATCCCACAAGACTTCTAAATAAGGAACTTCCCATAAGTACATTTGTTGAAGTACTCGTTTTGTTTTTATTTTTAGGCACTTATTGGGCAGGGAGAACAAACGAAAATCACAAAGGGAATTTATTAAAATCAGGGATTACAATTTTACTGATTATTAATATCCTTTATTTTATAGTAGAACTGTTTAACCCCCATATGGGAACTCCCGCTGGGTGGTTTTTTAATAGTAAAAGGTATTCTGTTTATATACTATTTTTTGTTATTTCCTACAGACTTATTAATACTCCTGAGCGATTTAGGTATTTTTTAAAATTTTGGGTTGTTATGTCATTTGTAACAGCTTTGTATGGTTGTTATCAGCAATGGTTTGGTTTATTACCAATGGAGTTAAATTATATAAAAAATGATCCCCACGAATTTGCACTTTTATTTCAGGGTGGTGTAATCAGAAAATTTTCATTTTTAGATGGGGTAGTAACATTTGGAAATCTTTCTGGAAGTATGTCAGTTCTAACTACTATTCTCGCATTAAATGAAAAAGTAAAAAAGCGAAAATATCAATTAGCATTTGTTGCAATAATTCTGTTTTTAGGCATGTCCTATTCTGGCACACGCACTACTACAGTGATGATGCCTGCGGGAATAGCATTGTATGTTCTGATAACGCTGAAAAACAAGGCAACTCTAATGACTTTGTTTATTACATTTATGAGTGTTTTGTTTGTAATTTTTGCTCCAATTGATAATCCTACTTTAAATCGGATGCGTTCTACCTTTGATTCAAAAGACGAATCTTTAAATGTTCGTACTATGAATCGCCAATCAATTCAACCATATATACATGCACATCCAATGGGAGGAGGAATTGCTACATCGGGTGTAGAAGGGATGAGGTTTAATCCCAATCATGAACTAGCAGGATTCCCTCCTGATAGCGGACTATTAAAACTCGCATTAGATATGGGCTGGATAGGTTTGGCATTAACAATGTTGCTTTATCTGATGATGTTGTATCAGGGTATCCATTATTATTTCAGAATGAAAAATGGTGAGTACAAAAATTATATAGTAGCAATCACTTGTGCTTTATTTTCAATTATGGTAACATTATATGCACAAGTATCAGTAGGTCAGATTCCGAATGCATTTTTCTTTTATGGAGTAATGTCGCTTTTTAAGCGTTTAATGGAATTTGACGAAAAGGAGCAAATAAGGAATTTAATCAATAGTTAGCTCTATATAGAAATATCTGAGAATATGTCCGTATAAATTTTTTAATTTTATATTATATTAAAATTCTGTTTATGAAAATGCTTCTTGTTGTATTACTCATCGTTTCCGGAAATAATATTTTTGCTCAGTCACTTGGTAAAATGCCCGATTCTGTAAGGAAAATTGTGGATGAATATACCGGTGTTTCGAAGACCGTAAATCCGCCTGCAAATATAATATTGAGTGAAGATCAAATAAAGACAAAATTTATAAGTCTTGCATTAAAAAATGCCCAAATTACTGCAGCTGATGCTAATGTGAATATTGCTGAAATAGCAAGAAAAAAGGCAAGCAGTTCAATGTTAAGTTCTATTAATCTTGGGGGTAATGTAAATGAATTTGTAATTAACAATTCACCACAGGCTAACTTTTATCCTAAATTTAATCTGGGGGTTACTATACCATTAGATATAGTTTCTAAAAATAAGGCTGAGAAAAAAACAGCTGATCAGATGATCATTATTAGTAACGCACAAAGAGATCAGATAGTAGCAAATATTAAGGCAAGGGTTTTAATACAGTATGAAATTTATAAAGAAAGGAAGGAACAAGTAGAACTTCAAAAGATTGCAATGGAAGATGATTTGGCGGCTTATGAAAGAGCTCAGAAAGATTTTAAGGAAGATGCGATTACGCTAGAGGAATTAAATAAAATTTATAAGGCATCAATTGCTGAAAAATCTTTCTTAGCAGCAAAAGAAAGAGATTTGAATGTTGCGATAATTCAGATGGAAGAACTTATAGGTGTTCCTTTGCAAACTGCTCTTCAAAAATAAGTTGCCATTTTATATATTACTTGGCGCTGTTAAGAAGGCTGTCTATTATTAAGGTGAATTTTTTAGATCCTATTGAGTTTAGATGGTCATCATTTTTAAAGTCATGTACCCCAAATTTGTTTGAATTTTCAAAATTATAATAATAAATATTGGATAAGTTTTTCAAGCTGTCGATATAGTTCATTCTTCGGATATTTTTTGCTGTGATTTGATGGTTAATATAGGTACTGTACATTGGTGTGGATATCAATATTACCTCAATATTATTTTTTATACAGTAATCTATAATGGTATTCAGTTTTGATTTATTATAATTACAATTATCAACAGACTGTAGAACATGTTTATCTTTTAATCTTTCCATTGCAGTTTCTGCAAGCTTTAAGGAATCATATTTTAAATCTTCCATGACACCTGGAAAATCATTCATAATAAAGCCAAATTGGTTTAGCTTGTATCTTATTTTTTTTGGATTGATTTCGTCTAAAATTAGCTGGTTAAAAAAAGAAGGGCTTGAGGCATACACTGAAAACCTGTTAAGAAAAGAGACAGGATATATTTCAATATCGTAAAACCTGTAATACCAAGGGATTCTAAAATAATCGGGACCATTTTTTTCTTCCAAACTGTGATAATCTATTTCTAGTATAACTTTATTTACGGATGTTAACTTGCCAATATTTTTAAAAAATAATGCAGCATCAATCTGTATATCCTGTCCTGCGTTTGCAAGATTTATTGCTTGGGAGTTTAGAAATTCTGGGTTTAAAGCATTTTGATTATGAGAAGAGCCAAGTATGATTGTTTTTATTGAATCGGTATGTTGTTTAAGATATTTCGCTTTTTTATTAAATGTACTTGGATAATATAATACATACATTTCAATACCACAAATAAGTACGATTACGGGAAATATAAATTTTATAAAACTGAATAAAAATCTTTTCATTATTAAAATTGAAAATAGATAAATTCCTGCTCCTTACCAGAACCGGCATAATAAAAAATTATAAGAACGAGGATATAATAGATTGCCCATCTTATTGGCTTGATGATTTTTATATCCCAGTTTTGAATGGCATATTGCTGTTCTCTCCCCAACCATTCAATAATCATAAAAACTGCTATTAAGAGTGGTAATATAATACCTATCTCCGTTTTTATAAATATTGCAGTAGTAGTGTAATTGGGAATGTTAAGTAGGCCGCTAAACATACTTTTTAAATAATCCCAGGCATGCCTCATATTTTCAGCTCTAAAAAAAATCCATGCAAAAACTGTTACACTAAATGTAATTGTCATTTGTAATAACTCCTTTCCTGTTGGGAGGTATTTCCCCTGTGCTACTATATCAAGATTATTCCTGTTGGTATTAAATAAAATAGAAGGCAAGATATAAAGAGCATTTAATAAGCCCCACATAATAAATGTCCAGTTTGCACCATGCCAAAAGCCACTAACAATGAAAATTATAAATGTATTTCTTACTTTCATCCAAGTGCCACCTTTACTTCCTCCAAGCGGTATGTATAAGTAGTCTCTGAACCAAGTGGATAAAGAAATATGCCATCGTCTCCAAAATTCTGCAATATCTCTTGAAAAATAAGGGAATGAAAAATTTCTTAATAATTCAATTCCAAATAATCGTGCAGTTCCTAAAGCAATGTCAGAATAGCCTGAGAAATCACAATATATCTGAAATGTGAAAAACAAAGCTCCGAGTAGTAAGATTCCTCCTGAATAAGAACCTGAATCATTAAAAATTAAATTGGCAAATTGGGCACAGCTATCAGCAATAACAATTTTTTTAAAAAGCCCCCAAAGAATTTGTCTTAATCCATCAACAGCGTTGGAAAAATCAAAAACACGTTTTCTTTGAATTTGTGGTAAAAGATGCGTTGCCCTTTCAATTGGACCAGCCACTAGCAAAGGAAAAAAGCTTACAAAAACTGCATAATCTATAAAATTTCGCTCTGCTTTTATTTTTCCATGATAAATATCTATTACATACGATAAGCCATGAAAAGTATAAAATGATATACCTACTGGGAGAATAACCTGCAGTGTCCAAAAATTAGTTTGAATTCCGACAAACGAAAGTGCATTGGCAAATGATTCGGCAAAAAAATTGTAATATTTAAAGACAGCTAAAAAACCAAGATTAATACTAACACTTAGCCAAAACCAAAATCTCCGTATTTTTTTTGTACTAGATTCATCCATTTTTAACCCTGTAAAATAGTCAAGAAGGGTGGAGAAAATCAACAGAAACAAGAATCTATAATCCCAACAAGCATAGAAAAAGTAGCTGGCTACAAGTAACAAAATATTTTGAGCCTTGGAATTACCTTTGGTAGCAAACCAATAAAGAAGAAATACAATAGGTAAAAATAGCGTAAAGCTTAACGAATTAAAAAGCATGTTTCTGGTATAATTATCTTTTAGCCAACTATTTAACTTCTGATAATATTAGTTAAGTAAAATGTATAAAAAAATAATGGACTTATTTACAAGGGTTGATTATTTACTTTTTAAAATTATGTAAAACAATCATAAGTTCAAAATAATGAATTTGATCCTTAGGCTCAAAATGATTTCTTTGGGTTTTTTCGCATTTTCAGTTAATAATAATTTAAACAATCACGCAAGAAATGTGATGTAAATTATTTGTGTATAATTCAAGAAAAAAAAAGGGTTACTTTATGATTATACTTGATATATTGCAATGGTCTGAAAGGATTTATTTTTTGTCGATTTTTAATAAATAATAAATCAGCCTTTTCAGGGGATTTTATTTATTTAAATTCTCTTATCTCCCTGATTTCTTCCTCAAGAAACCAATAAAAAATTCTTTATTTTTTTATTGGACATACTTTTTTTTAATACAGTGCGTTTTATTTTAATATTAATTGGTCCGACTTTTGCAAGTACCTAAAAAAAATAGGGACAAAATAGTGCCAATTTAAAAATTGTTTTTAATGTCTGAATTTTTTAATCAACCTTTTTTAATAATGCTTATTAGGCTAACTGAGAATAAATATTAAATATCCAATATTAAAGAATACCCAAAAATGGAAAAAAAATGGTTTAAAGTAAGTGTCTTGATTATAATGGTTGTTGCTAACTTTATTTTCATAACAGTAAATGCACAGCAAACATTAACTCAGATAAATGGATGGAATGCATATGTTCATTTACCTGCAGGCTATAATACCAATAGTTCATCTTATCCTACAATCATTTTTTTTCCTGGAATAGGAGAAATAGGTACCAATGCAAATGCTGTAATTTCCAATGGGCCTGGCGCTTATATAGCACAGGGCTGGAATGGAAATGTTACAGTTGATGGGGCTACGGTAGAATTTATCGTAATTAGTCTCCAGCCTACGGCAGGTTTTCCCAACGAAATTAATATAAATCAAAGAATACAAACTATTAAGAGTTTATATCGGGTAGACCCTAATAGATTATATCTTACTGGCTTATCTCATGGTGGTTGGTGTAGCAGTACTTTTGTTACGGGCGATGTTTCTGGAGGCCCTTATACCTATGCTTCTCAAATAGCAGCAGTGGTTACAGTTGAGGGAATGATACCAGATGACAACCAGCCTTACCCTAGTTTATTTGACAATTTTGCGCTTTCTGGTGGTAAATATCTTGGTTTTGAACAAATTAATGATGGCAGGGATACCAGAACAGTTGTTGATAGAATGAATTTTACAGTTCCTAATTCAGCAGTATATGTACAAACTAGTTTTGGTAGTGGAGGGCATTGTTGCTGGAACCAGTTTTATGGTGGACAGGGAATTCTACCGGGTATTTTTAACCTTAGCGGATCTTCTCAGAATTTATATCAATGGCTAGCCAGACAAACTCTGGCAAATAATACTAATTTACCGCCTATCTCCAATGCCGGTTCTGATATCAGTTTAACATTACCCTTAAACGCTGCAACGCTCAATGGCTTAGGTTCAGATCCTGATGGTACCGTAACTTCTTTTTTATGGAATCAGATAGCAGGTCCGTCAGCAGCCAATTTCGGAAATATAAATACCCCAGTTACAACCATAAATAATTTAATTCAAGGTCAATATCAATTTACACTTAAAGTAACGGATAATGCTACAGCAAGTACTGTAGATACTGTTATTGTTACGGTAAATCCAGATCCTGCTACAACTGGTTGCAATACCAATGCCCCGGTAACTTATTATCTAAATTATACCCAGCCAGGAGAAATTTACCGACCAAATGGTTCTATGTGGAAAGGAGGCGACACTGTAAAAATTACTGGAACCAATTATTCAGTTGTTGAATTTTACAATATTGCAGGTGATCCTTGCAGGCCAATAGTTATAATGCCATTGACTACTTTAACAACACCTGTTTTCAGAATAAAAGGGAACAGCAGGTATATTAAATTATGGGGAGGAACAACGCTTTATGGAATTAAAGTTAGTGGTGGGGCACTTGCTGTTACAATGAGTCATCATATTGAAGCGGATAATATTGAATGTTTTGGGGGAAGTATTGGCGTGTATTGCAAACAGGATGTTGTGTATTCAGATACAATGACCTGGCATCCAAATTACAGAATGACAAAATTGACTTTTAAAAATATGTGGATACATGATATCAATGGGGAAGGAATGTATATTGGAATAACACAACCTGATGGCTTAACAGTTCAAAGTACCTATAGTGGTTTAGATACTGTTATCGTTCCTATTCGTCTTGATAGTGTTGAGGTAAGTAACTGCCTTGTAGAAAGGACTACTTGGGATGGTATTCAATTATCCAATGCAAGAAATGGCAATAAAATTTTCAATAATACGGTAAAAAATTATGGCACTTTAAACATTAGCAGTCAGCAGGCAGGAATTATTTTAGGGGGAAATTGTAGCGGAAATGTTTATGGGAATATAGTTACAAAAGGAACAGGTAATGGTATCCAAATTTTTGGTTATGGTATAATAAATGTCAACAATAATACTTTAGACAGTTGCGGTTATAATGGGCTTACAAATTCAAATGGTACCGAAGGACAGCAATCTATTTATGCCAGTGATTTTATAATTAGTACAGACAATAATCCAAAGCAAACAGTTAATGTTTTTAGTAATAGTATAAACAGGCCTAAAACTGCAGGAGCAGTTTTTATTACCGATTACTATAATAATTCGTATGCATCCTCTATATATAATAACAATTTTTGTATTCCTAATGCGCCAATTAACTGGCAAACAATTTATATAAAAGCATACGTTCCAGGTACTACCATCTCAAATAATATTCTTTCCTGTGCTGCAGTAAATATAGCACCTACAGCAAATGCAGGTTTGGATGCGAATATCACCTTGCCAACAAATACAGCTTCCTTAAATGGTGCAGGAACAGATACAGACGGAACAATAAGTTCTTACCAATGGGTAAAAATAGGAGGCCCTGCTTCTGGCACAAT
>CANNJE010000041.1 GCA_947504605.1 Chitinophagaceae bacterium | reverse complement strand
TATGGTTTTAAGGGTGGTACATTGGAAAGCATCGACAACTTTGTAACAATGATTAGGATGTTTCAAAGTGAGCTGGACAAAAAAAATGCCTATGACTTGGCAGTTATTGTTGGAAAAAGTTCGGGGGTTGTAAAAGATCTTTTTAATGATAAAACAACCGAGGGGCTTGCTCGTTATGAAAACGTACAGGAATTATTAAACTCCATTAAAGAGTTTATTGAAACTCCCATGAATGAAGAAGATGGAGAAGTGGGTGATAAAGGGTTGGGGACTTACCTACAACAAATTGTTTTACTTACCGACTCTGATGATGACAAGGAAAACTCAGATGTTGTAAAATTAATGACGATTCATGCTGCGAAAGGGCTGGAATTTCCTGTGGTATTTGTGGGCGGGTTGGAGGAAACCCTTTTTCCTAATGCAATGAGCATTAATACCAGAGAAGAACTGGAAGAAGAGCGGCGTTTGTTTTATGTGGCAATTACAAGGGCTAAGAAAAATTTATACCTCACTTATAGCAATACTCGATATAGATTTGGGCAACTGCAACAAAATGACCCTAGTAGGTTTATTGATGAAATGCCGGAGTTGATGATAGACAGAAGTTATGCAGGAACAGTTGCTAAAAACAATGCCAACACTGGATGGAGCCAGGGCAGCGCTTTTGAAAGAATGCAACGTGGATTTGGAAGTAGTGACGCAGATCGTGCTGAAAAACAATACGGCGCACCGCCCTCTAAAAAACCTGCTTTACCGTCCTACGTTACAGCAAAACCACCCGTACCCAAAACGGTGGAGCACAGTCCTTCTGCCGATTTTGTGGCTAGTGATACAAGAAATTTGCAGGCAGGACAAAAAGTAGAACACCAAAAATTTGGGTTTGGCGAAGTATTAAAAATGGAAGGGGCTGCGCACAATCCAATTGCTACTGTAAAATTTGAACTGAATGGGGAAAAGAAAATCATGTTGAATTATGCCAAACTTAGAATAGTGGAATAAAGCAAAGTGGTAAATGAATTAAATTAAAAAAGCGAAGCATATTAGTGCTTCGCTTTTTTGATAAGCTAATTTTTGGGTAAGAGTTGTTATTCTTTCCTGATCGTGTAGGTTTCTATAATGCCATTTAAAGTAAACTGAATTACATAGTTGCCTCTTGCCAGATCAGCAATATGAATATGTCCGTTATTTACGCCTATGTCTGCAGACAATTCTGTTGCCAGAACAATTTTGCCTGATAAATCTGTAATGCGTGCCTGCATAATACCGCCAGCATCTGCATTAAATCTTACCATTAAGTGCCCCGCTTCTGAGACAGGATTGGGAGAAAGGGACGTAATGATCTTTTTATTTGCATCATTGTTCTTAAATAATTTTATAGGTGATAATTGAATTTTACCATCTCGATCGGTTATGGCCAATTCGTAATAAACATATTTTGCGCTGCTTTTTACATGAACATCGGTAAATGAATAATTTTTAATTACGGAAGAGCTACCTGCTGCGGGCACTTTGCCAATTTCGGCAAAAATATTACCATCATAACTTCTGTGTATTGCAAAAAAATCGGAATTGCTTTCCATCTGGGTGGTCCAGGAAAGCTGAGGTTTACTGCTACGGTTGCTAACTGAAAAAGCAGATAAGCTCACGGGAACTACCGGGCTTGCAGTGAAATTGGCTGTCATTAGTACCCCATGTATGTCACAATTATATTCATAATACCCTTCTATATTAACGGTGTATTCATAAAAATCACCAATAGTTGTTAGGTAAGGAGAAGCCCAGGTATCAGCTCCGGAGGGTATGGTTAAAGCAACTGAATTGTGAAAACCACTTACCCATTCCCAACGGATAATATCGCCCACTACTACATTTAAATTGGACGGAGAGAATTGAAAATTGGAAACCCTTATAAAATGTGTGGTGGCATTTACGTTCAAACAGGAGAGTAATAGTAATAGGGGTAGTATTTTTTTCATGTTATTAATTGGGGGTTAAAAATAATTTTAATAATAGCTACTGCGACTAGTGCATAAGGATTACATCCAGCCATATATTAGATTACGGTAAATTGGAATTTTTCGTTGCTTCGAAAAAATTTTAATCTAAAATCTTTTCAATGGGGCTTTCTATTTTCGAAATCAGAAATTTAAAGCGCTTTAGGGTTAATTTTAACCAGCCGCTAAACCTTATTGGTGATTAAATGGTTATTTTTACAGTCGAATTTTAAAAGTTGATATTATGATCAAGACAGGTAACCCCGTTATTAGCATTTATACAGAAATGACACCCAACCCCGAAACAATGAAGTTTGTGGCTAACAAACTGTTGTATCCTGGCAAAAGTGTAGATTTTCCAGATGAAGTGAGCTCAAAACCATCTCCTTTGGCGCAGCAATTGTTTACTTTTCCTTTTATTAAATCTGTATTTATAGCAAGCAACTTTGTAACCCTTACCAAAACTGCTGATACAGAAGACTGGCAGGATGTGATTCCTACCATTAAACAATTTTTGAAAGAATTTCTTGAGGAAGGCAAAGCCGTAGTGAATGAGGAAGAATTATCGTTTGTAAAAGCAGAAAGTAGCAACGAAGTACATGCCGATGATGATGATGTGGTAAAACGTATTAAAGAACTACTTGAAAACTATGTAAAACCAGCTGTGGAAATGGATGGTGGTGCGATACAATTTAAAAGTTACGAAGATGGAAGAGTGAATCTGATGTTGCAGGGAAGTTGCAGTGGTTGTCCTTCTTCTATGATTACACTTAAAGCTGGTATTGAAGGTATGATGAAACGTATGATACCCGAAGTGAGAGAAGTTGTGGCTGAAGCTGAATAATTGATTAAGATAAAAAATATAAATAAAGCACTCCAAATTAGGAGTGCTTTTTATTTTGGATCATTTAGTATTTCTTAAACTCAAGGCCCACCAGATAAGGATGGGTTGTAATACCAACAGCCTTGCCCAAAGTGCCCACTCGGGTGCGCAATTACTATTTATACAAAATCCCTGCTGAAGCATATAAATATGCGATGGGATAAAAGCAAGCAGCATTAAAGCTATACCATAACTTGCCCATTTTCGGGTAATGGTAAATAGCAATAATACAGCAAGACCTATTTCTGCAATACCCGAAAGCGCATTGAGCAGGACAACATTGCCAAGGGGGATGAGTGAATAATAGAATTCGGGGCTTCTGAAATGATTAAACCCGGCCAGCAAGTAAAAAGCTGCCATGATATAAAGACTGATTTTCTTTTTCATCAAAGAAAGCTAATACATTTTGTGATGAAAAACAGTTATTGTTTTATTAGCTTAAATTCGCCTCTTTTTAGTATGGGTATAACTGAAATTATTGATGCATTTATTGACGGTATGAAAAATACCGGCCCTGTTGAATACATTGCTGTGTTTGCTGGTATCATTAGTGTGTGGTATAGCAGAAAGGAAAATATTTTGGTGTATCCCACCGGATTGGTGAATACTGTTTTTTATGTGTACCTGAGTTTTGCCGGAGGTTTATTGGGCGAAGCAAGTGTGAATTTTTATTACTCGGTTATGAGTATTTATGGATGGATATTGTGGACTCGTAAGGATGTAAATAAACAAACTGTTTTGCATATTACGGCTTCAACAAAAAAAGAGTGGTTTTATCAACTGTTATTTTTTAGTTTGTTTTTTGTAGCTATATTTTTCGCCTTAGCGTATTTGAAAAAAGATTTCTCGCCCAATGCCATACCGTGGGCTGATGCACTGGCTAGTGCAAGTGCTTATACAGGAATGTGGCTGATGACAAAGAAAAAACTCGAGAGCTGGATATGGTGGATTGTTACGAATATTGCTTCGATACCGCTATACTTTGTAAAAAACTATGTGTTTACCAGTGTTTATTATGTAGTTCTGTTAATAATGGCGGTAGCCGGATTTATAGAATGGAGAAAAAAAATAAATCAACAAAGAGATGTTGCTTAAAAAAATTGTAATTATTGGGCCTGAATCTACAGGCAAAAGTACTTTGTGTGAGCAACTAGCCGCACACTACAACACCCAGTGGGTACCTGAATATGCCAGAGAGTTTTTAAATACTTATGGCACCAATTATACTTTTGAAAATCTTGGCGAAATTGCAAAAGGGCAGCTTGAGGGTGAGCAGTTGGCAATAAACAATATGAAACAGGAAGTCGGTAATATTCAAAAAGGGGCAGCAAAAGCTACACCACTTTTTATAGACACTGATCTTTACGTAATGAAAGTGTGGAGTGAGATTGTTTTTAATAAATGCGATAACAAGATTTTGACTCAGATAACACAACGTTCCTACGACCTTTATCTATTATGTAATACAGATCTTCCATGGGTAAAAGATTCTTTGAGAGAATACCCTGACCTTAAGACCCGAGAAAAAATTTATCATCATTATAAGGATGCTATGCTCAATCAAAATACAGAATGGGTGGATATTAGCGGTAATTATGAGCAGCGTTTTTTGAAAGCGATTAGCGCTGTTGATAAATTACTTATTAGCGTAAGCAAATAACAGTTTAAAAGAGATAATCGAAAAATTCGTAAACAATAATGGCGCTGCTACAAAACCATTTTTTATCTTAATAGCTCTTCAATGTCAGGATCGCCATCTAAATTATTCATCTGCCTTAAAATATATGCTGATCTGTATGCTACATAACGGCTTTGTGGTTTTACGGTATACTTTTTAGGATTGGGCAGGCAGGCGGCTATTTGCGCTGCTTCGCTACGGGTAAGATTTTTGGCATCTTTATTAAAATATTTTTTGGCGGCAGCTTGCACACCAAAAATGCCAGGTCCCATTTCGGCTACATTTAAATAGGTTTGAAGGATACGTTTTTTGCTCCAAAGTGTTTCGGTCATAAAGGTAAAATATACTTCCAGTCCTTTTCTGAAGTATCCACCACCCTGCCATAAAAAAACATTTTTGGCGGTTTGCTGGCTGATGGTGCTTGCACCTCTTACTCTATTGGGATGTTTTTCGTTAAATTTTTGTGCTTTTTTAATGGCTTTAATATCAAAGCCGTTGTGATCTGGAAATAGCTGATCTTCGGCAGCCATTACTGCGAGCTTTATGTTGGGCCCCATTTCGTCGTAAGAAATATTATCTCTTTTAAGGCCATATCCTTTTACAACATTAACAGCCTGTGTGATGGTGATGGGAGGATTGAGCCATATACATGCAATGATGTAAACGAATTGTCCGATAATCAACCAAAGTAAGATTTTTTTAATGGTCTTCCACATGCTGCGTCAGGGGTTTTGATTTTTCTTTTATTAAGATAAAAATGTGTATGATATTGTTGTTTTAAAAGTATGCATTATTTTTCAGTCATGTTCATGTAATACAAGTTGTATTTTTTACCAATGACCATTCCGTTTCTTCCAACCCGGCTCATAAAATAACCGGCAGTGGCTAGTACCAGAGCTCCGCCGAGTAACTCGGGACTAAATTTATCTTTATCTGCAAGATAAGAAACGCCGCTTGCTACAGTGAGTAACAGCCCTCCGCCCAACAAAGCTGCGCCACTGCCTGTAACATTAAAACCTTTTTTTGGTTCATTGCCAAAACTACTTATTTGATTGTAATGGTAGGTGTAGCGGAAACTTCCTACGGTATCTAACATATACGTTCCATAAACAGTGGGGATTCTTTGAACCAAAAATTCCTGAATATAAATGCTGTCGTTTTTGATGGCATTGATCAATGCATTGCGGTATGCGCCGGATTTGGTTACAAATGCTATTTGTGAGCCTTCATAAAAATACTTTACGGCTTTGTCTTTCTTTTTTAGAATAAGAAAATCTGATGACTGCGCAATGGCAGCATCTGAAAAGAATAGAAAAACTAAGAGTAAATATTTCATTTTTTAAATTAGTAAATAATGTCGGATTAGATTACTGAAGGCTATTAATTTTTCAATAACGAATAAATGATGCCTGATAAAATAACTGCACCAAAAACAAGGTACAGGACACCTGAAATACGATTGATTAATAAAATATTATGATCGCTTAATTTTTTGCCAATAAAACCTGCGCCTAATACTTTACCCATATCGGCCAGCATATTAATACCCAGGCAGGTGCTGAATACAATTACCTGGTCATTAAAAGAATAAACTGCTGAAAGGGATGCTGCCATGATAACCCAAAAAGAAATGACCGCAGGATTGAGCGTGTTGATTAAAAACCCAGAACTAAAAATGGCAAAAAAATTGGTGCCTTTGCCGTTTGAAGAAATATTATCACCTGCAATTTCTATTGGTTCTTGCAGACGGCGTGGTTTTATCTTTTTGAAAAAAGCAAAATATATTCCCATGCCTATTAAAAACCCGCAGCCTGCAATACCAATGGGAATTTTAAAATCCATGAGGGTCTTAACTACCTCTCCGAAACCCATGCTTAAAATGATCCACATAATATCGCTGAGCCAAACACCCGCTACAAAACTAAAGCCGCCAATGCGACCATGATTGATGCTTTGTTTGATGATTGTGAATATAACGGGGCCTACCGAAAAAATCAGCAGTAAGCTTATTGCAATTCCTTTTAAAAAAGCATCCCTCATTACATTGCTTTGTGTGGATGTATAATAATAAATTTCCGTTATTTTTTGAGCTACGATACGATAGCTGTTTCCTTTAAAAATGCTTTCCAGTCCAGTAGCATTTTACCTTTTAGCACTCGTGGAAATTTATGCTGTCCGCCTACTTTACCCATCGATCTCATAAAATCTAAAAAAACATGTTCGGGTAAAACATGTGCAGTAACAGCTTTTAATGCATGTTTTCTTTCGACTTCATAATCGTCGTTTAATATTTTTAATTTAGCATCGAGCACTTCTGCCAGTTTAATTGCATCTATTGTATCATCGGTTACAACAAACCATTCGTGTGCAAAGAAATTTCCATGAGGTACACCTGCTACCGTAAATTCAGGAATAGAAATATTTAATTCTTCGCTAGCGAGTTCAATAGCCTGGGTCATATTATCTACACTCAAATGTTCGCCCACCAGGCTTAAAAAATGTTTGGTTCGGCCTGTGATGATGATTTCGCTGCGTTCTTTGTCCACGAGTTTTATGGTGTCACCGATGGCATAACGCCATGCCCCAGCATTGGTACTGATTAGGATGGCATAATCCCTGTCTTCTTCAATTTCATGGATCATCAGCACTTCAGGATCCTCAACCATATTTCCTTCGCTGTCGAAATTAGTATCATTAAAAGGAACAAATTCAAAAAAAATATTGTTGTTTAAGGCAAGGTGCATATTGCGAGTATCCTGCCTGTTTTGATAAGCAAGAAAACCTTCGCTTGCCAGATAGGTTTCAATATAAGTGATGGGTTTGCCCAACAGTTTTTCGAATCCTTTTTTATACGGCTCCATGGCTACGCCTCCATGCACATAAAATGCAAGGTTTGGCCATAGCTCATGAATGTTATTGAGCTTGTATCTATCTATTATTTTTTCTATACACAATTGTAGCCAGGCTGGGACACCTATGATAAACCCAATATCCCAGTTAGGGGCGTTTTCTACAATTTCATCCAGTTTTTTTGACCAGTCTTTTTCTTTAGCTATTTTTTTGCCGGGCTTGTATAATCCTAAACCCATAAACCAAAAAGGTATATTTTTTTGCTGAATGCCACTGAGATCTCCTGCATAATAGGTGGCACCTTTTTGTAACTGAGTGCTTCCGCCCAGCATGAGCCATCCTTTTCCGATAGAGCTGCGTGGGATATTTTCGTAGCGGGTAAGACTAAGCAACTGTTTAAAACTTGTAATAGTATTGCTGCGAATAAGTTCTTTTGTGATGGGAATATATTTGCTTGCTGCTTCGCTGGTGCCACTGCTTAATGCAAAAAAATTAATCATGCCTGGCCAGCACACATCCGGAACACCATCCAAGGTTTTATACCACCATTCGCTGTAAATTTTGCTATAATTATAGGTAGGCACCAGCTGTTGAAAACGTTTACCTGGATGTTTGCTAAAGAGTATTTCGTCGAATTTATATTGCTGTCCAAATTGTGTGAATCGGGCTTTTCTTAGTAATTTTTTCAACACTTTTAATTGCTGCCGCCTTGGGTCACTCACAGGAATGTTTAAAGCTTTTGCAATCGATTTAGGTAGCCTGATATCAATAATGGCCATTACTTTTTGTATTGATGTTTAACAACAAATATAGTTAATGAAATTGAGCTATTCATAAGTGAAAACATAAGCCATATTTATAATAAAAATAATCTATGATGCTGGCGGCTGCTTAATAGTATTAACGGTGCATTCCTTTTTATTTTACACATTATTGATCATACAGGCTGCAAGTAATTCCTGCATGTAACGAATGCCTTTCTCCTGGGTAAAAGCAATATTTCGTTCGGGTACCTCATCAATATCGGGATGACTATCAACCACTCTTGAAATACTTTCTTCTCTTAGCAAATGCAGCATTGGATAAGGTGATCGGTTGGTATAATTGGCAGGATCGATACTGTTGCTGCCTGCAAATAAATACTGTGGATGAAAACTGGCTATCTGGTAAGTGCCTTCGTAATCTTCTTTTTCAAGAAGTGCATCCGCCAATTCTGTAAGTTCGAGGTATTGATTAAAATCTTCGAATCCGTTTGGAAGGATGAGCAAGCATGTTTCTATATCGGGGTCATTATTGAGCTGCTCAAATGCATTTGCAACAGCCTGAAGGGATGTTTCGAGTGTTGCGTCTTCCACCACTTCATAAAAAATACTGCCTCTTTTTACTTCTCTGGCTGCAAATGGGCAAAAATTACACCCTACTACGACATCGGTTACCCATTTTTTTGTTTGGGCAATGATAGTTGCTTTATCTGTTGGCAGCATAGTTATTGTTTATGTAATGGATTGAATGTATAGCTCTTCTACTTTTTTTCTGGCCCAGGGCGTTTTGCGTAAAAACTTTAAAGAAGAATTAATGGTGGGGTTGCTGTTAAAACAATTGATCTTAATCATTAAAGCAAGCTGCTCCCAGCCAAAATGGTGCACCAGTTCTGTAAGAATGGATTCTAGTGTTTTGCCATGAAGCGGATCGTTGGATGACATGATGGGTTGTTTGAAGCAAAGATAAGCATACCGAATAAAAATGCGCAGCTAAGAAATTTAAGAACAGAAAGAGATGCAGCCCGCCAATTTATTTGAGTACTTTTTTGCAAATCAAAACCCGCCTCTTTTAGGGCGGGTTTTGATAGTATTTTATTTTTGTAGCGGCTTAACGTATTTTTCAAGCCATTCAAATTGTTCAGCCAACAGGTGCAACAGATTTTCTCTGCCGGAATAACTGTGGCTTTCAAAAGGCAGACTTACATATTTTACAATTCCTCCATTTCCTTTAATGGCATTAAACATTCTTTCGCTCTGGATAGGGAAAGTGCCGGAATTATTATCAGCATCACCATGAATCATTAACAATGCTGTTTTAATTTTATCTGCATAACTAAAAGGGCTCATGCTGTTGTATAATTCGGGCGCCTGCCAGTAAGTGCGGTCCTCATTTTGAAAACCAAAAGGGGTGAGGGTTCTATTATAAGCGCCGCTGCGGGCAATACCAGCTTTAAATAAATTGGTATGTGCAAGCAGATTGGCTGTCATAAAAGCACCATAACTATGGCCGCCAACAGCCATCCTGTTTTTATCTCCCACTCCCATTTCACTTAATTTATTAATGGCAGCTTCTGCGTTCATCGTTAACTGATCAATAAAATTATCATTCGGCTTTTTGTCTTTATCTGTGGCGACAATTGGCATCTCTGCATTATTTAAAACTGCATAACCTTGCGTAACATAAAATATGGGTGATCCCCAACTAACCAGTGTAAAGCGGTTTTCGCTACCACGAATCTGTGCGGCATCTGCTGCAGAATTAAACTCTGCGGGATAAGCCCAAATAACAACAGGTAACGGTCCGTCTTTTTTGACATCATAATTTTTGGGCAGGTATAATTCACCTGTAAGATCTACCCCATCAGCTCTTTTGTATTTTATTTTTTCTTTGCTTACGCCTTGAAGTTGCGGGTATGGATTTGTAAAGCCGGTAATTTGTCTATCGGCAATGCGTAGACGTAGATCTTTCATCCAGTAATTCGGCACATCCGTTTTACTTTCTTTTCTTGCAACAAGGCTAAGCCTGTTTGCATCGAGCACTTTTACAATTGTTTCGAAATATCCTTCAGAACAACGCCAAAGCGTGTCTGCTTTTTTAGAATTAAGATCATACGATAGTAAAAAAGGCAAGTCTCCTTTGGGAGAGCTGCCACTTGTATTATTGAAAAATATTTTATTGCCATCATTTGTAATCACCAAAACATCTTTGCCAAAATTATTGCTGGCGGTAACAGGAAATCCAGGGCTGGAATAGGCATCTGTTGTATTGCGGCTCATCAGTTTTTCCAAACTTCCGGTAGAAGGGTTAAACCGATTCATTTGGGTAGTTTGTTTGCTGCGTAAGCCTTCTGTAACAATGGCGGTATTTTTATCGCCCCATATTATCCCATTGTAGCGCATGGTTGTTTTAAATAATTCTTTGGCATTGCCGGTAAATGGCGCTGCTAAAGAATAAACAACATCTCTTTTTTCAGCGGTTTTTTTTAAAAGCCCGCTGTCCAGCGGTTCGCACCATACAATACTTGCAGCTTCATCACTTCTCCATTCAAAACTGCGTGGCCCCGGTTGCACATTGTCGTTGCCGCCTGGAGCTGTTTCTGAGGATGGCAGTTCAGCCATTTTTTTTACCAGTTTCCCATTGATATCGGTAATGCTTATAACAGACGGAAAGCCTGAATAGGGCACCAGGTAAGAAAATGGTTTGTTTACAGTTCTCAGCATTAGGTATTTCTTATCGGGCGATACGCTGATGCTGCTAAAAATAGCCGGCTTGCCTATTTTGGTTTCTACCCCATTGTTGTTTTTTACCAGTTGAGTAGTTGCATAAAAAGCAAATTGTAATTCATCAAAAGGAGTTTTTATCATATCCTGATAAGTGGGCCTTGGCGACGCTTTGCCATAATTTTCCTGAACAGTTGGTCCTTTGGGAGCTAAAGGTTTTACAGGTGCTGCGGATACAGGGTTTACAATACTCCGATAAAGAATACTGTTATTATCGAACCAGAGATAAGAGCCTGTAACATTGTTTAATGCCTGTTTGTTTATTTTAACTGCTTTTTGGGTAGCTGCCGTTATTACATAAAGATCTATGCGGCCGGCCAGGGTTTGCGTAAAAGCAATTTTTTTATTGTCTGGGCTCCAGCTTATGGCACCTGCCAATAACGGTGAGGGTAAACCACTTATTGGAAAAGTTTTTCCGGTTGCTATATTTTTAAGATACAGGTTGCTGATAAAATTCTGGCGGCTGGGTGCAAAATTTGCAGGGTTAATACGCAGCCCTGCAATTCTTAACTCTGGCCTGGCCAGTTCTTCAACCGAGGGATAACTGCTGTTTTCGAAAAACAGCATCCAGGTTCCATTATCATCTATACTTACGCCTGGTGTGGGTTTTGCCAACAGCATATCGGCAATATCTTTCGGGGGTGTTTTATAACTGATATCGTCCTGTGCAAATACATTTAGGGTAAGGCTGCATAAAAAAAACAGCGTTAGTGATACATGTTTAATATTCATTTGCAAGTTATTTTAGAAAACTAAGTTAAGCATTATTCTGCCAGGATTTATTACAGCCAGATTGAATAGGATGTTTATAGAGGAAGAAAAATTGATTTTTATTTTAGGAGAAAAACTTTCTTAAAATTTGTAAAAATCGCCTTCTTAAAACTGCAGTTTAATTATTGGGTTTTATTTCAATGCAGTAAGAAGTTATTTGCTTTAATAATCCTTTTTCAAAATGATAAAGATCACAGGAAGCAATTTGGGTTTTTATATTTTCTTTTGAAATAAACAGGGCTATGCCATTTATAACAATATCGTTACGGCCTGCAACAATATTGTTTATAGTAAATTGTGTGGTAACCGTTAAAAAAAACGCTGCTGTTTGATTGCAAAAATCAATAACAGCCTCTTTGCCTTTTAATGTTTTATCTGCTACAATCTCCCACTGTACGTCATCTGCTAAAAAATCATAGGTATGCTCAAAATCTCCTTTTGAAAAGGCTTCGGCAATTTGATTTATGGTGCGGTAAGTTTTGATGTGTTATTTTTTTAAAAAGTAATTAGTCAATAGATATATTGTAGTTGTGAAGCAGCCCGGTAATATTTTGAGTAGAAAATTTTGCTTTGTTAATATGGTTGTTTTCAGGATTGATAGAGAAGTTAAATGCTGTTCTAAAATCAGCGCCTTCCAATATGCTGTTGTCAAAAACCGCCCTATTTAAATCGCAATTTAAAAAGCGGGCTTTTGTGAGATTGGTTTCCGAAAAATCTACCTCTTCTAGTTTAGAATCCTTGAAAGAAGTACTTTTTATTTTAAGCCTAAAGAAAGATGAAAAATTTAATACACAATTATCAAAGCTGAAAGCAATCAGAAAAGGATTACAATAATCAAAATGTAGACCAAGCATTTTGCAGTTCTTAAATTGAATTTCTTTTAAAAATGTTCCGTTTAAAATCGCCATGCTAAAATCACATTGATCAAAAACACATTCGCTAAATGTAATTCCGGAAAGATCGGCATTGGCAAAAATGCAGTGGGAAAAAGTACAGTTTTCGTATTCGCCTTTTGGTAATTTTATTTCGGTGTAGTTCGTTCCTTTATATTCTTCTCCTTCAAAATATTCTTTATTCATTGATTGCCATTTTTTCAAAAGTACAAAATTGGCATCGAATCATGCCTCCACCATCTCAAAAATAAAACGCCCCAATGATTAGTTGGAGCGGTTTTATTTTATAAAGTTTTTATTTATCTGGTTTCATTCGTAAGCGGAATATCTCTCTTCAACATCTCATCTCTATTGGCTATTTCCCAAGCGGTGTAAAAAACCATCCGGGCTCTTTTTTCCATCAACGGCCAATATATTTTTTCAATGTCATCGGTAGGTTTATGATAATCTGATTTCAGCATACCATCATAAAAGAACAATACCGGAACACCTTTGCGGGCAAAATTATAATGGTCGCTGCGAAAATAAATTCTGTTAGGATCTTTTGGGTCATCAAATTTATAATCCAAAACAAGGCCTGTAAATTTATTGTTCGCTCCTTCGTTAATGATAGGCAAATCGCTGCTCAATTTGTTATGGCCTACTACATACACATAATTTAATGTATCATCTTTCATTCTTTCGGTATCGATACGTCCAATCATATCAATATTCAGATCTACACTTGTTTTATCCAATGGATATAATGGATGGTCGCTGTAATATTCACTGCCCCACAATCCTTTTTCTTCACCACTCACTGCCATAATAACAACAGTGCGGCGTGGTCCTTTTCCTTCTGCTTTTGCTTTTGCAAATGCTTCTGCTATTTGCATGATAGAAACGGTGCCGCTGCCATCATCATCTGCACCATTGTTTACAATGCCATTTTGAGTACCAATATGATCGTAGTGTGCAGTTACAAAAACATATTCATCTTTTTTATCGGTTCCTTCTACAATACCCATTACATTACTTGCCATTACGGTATTGCGGTATTTTGTATAGACGAATCCGGTTTTTATTTTTTGTTCTGTATAATCTGGAGCAGCAAATGCAGCATTGGTTTTTGCTTTTGCTATCAGCGAATCTATGGATATGCCCAATATTTCTTTTGCAAAAGCGTGGCTTAGCTGGGCATAGTTTAATTTTTTACCTGCAGAAGCTCTTGGGTAATAAGTATTGGTTTTTTTGCTTGCATCAGCCGAACGTTGGTTAAAGCTTCCCTGAGATGCATTTATTACTAGAACACCCAGGGCTCCTTTTTTTGCAGCGAGTTCAAGTTTTTTGCTCAGACCAGGGAAAGTCCATTCAGAACCACGTGTGCCGGCGCTGCCAATAAAATACTTACCATCTTTTTTGGGCTCACCCAGGAAAATTGCTACAACTTTCCCTTTTACATTAAGACCTGTATAGTCGCTGTAAGCAGCATCTTCGATACCGTATCCAGCAAAAACAATTTTTTTGCCATTAAACTTTCCATTGTCATTTGCATTTACCGGGCTGGTATAATCTGTACCATAAACAGCTGTTTTTTTACCAATAGTAAGCGTACTACTGATCATACTGTCTTTGTAGAGTGGGTAAAACTGTTGATACCCTTTTGCAGGAACAGAAGCACTGAGCCCGGCAGATTTGTAAAAACTTTCTATATAGGCAGCAGCTTTTCGTTGTCCTTCGGTGCCAGTCTCACGGCCTTCCATAGCATCACTGGCAATAATATTTAAATGTTTTTGTAATTCAGGAATGCGAATAATAGATGCATATTTAGATGCATCCTCTGTTTGCGCAAATACAGCAGCGCAAAGAAATAGTAAAGGGAGAATAGCCAGTTTTTTCATTATATATTTTTTATGGTAAGCAAAATAGGAAATATGCGCTGGTTAGAAATTATTTTTTATAAGCGGCAGGGTTTGATTGAATGTATCTGTCTGAATTTATAAATCAGACAATAAAATTTTAGATTCACAAAAAAGCACTGCTGTTTAGGGCTGTGCTTTTAAATATAATTAGAAAAAGGAGTTGTAATGATTTTTAGCAGGCAATTTTATCTACCCTGTTGCCATGTCTGCCCCCTTCAAATGCTGTATTCATAAAAACATCGATCATTTTTTCAGCATCGCCGTCTCTTACAAAACGTGCAGGGATACAAATGATATTGGCATCATTGTGCTTGCGTGCGAGTTCTGCCAGTTCTTCTCCCCAACAGATAGCGGCTCTTACTCCCTGATGTTTGTTGGCTGTAATAGCCACACCATTGGCACTGCCACAAAGTAAAATTCCGAAGGCGGCTTCACCATCTTCTACGGCAGTTGCAACAGGGTGAGCAAAGTCGGGATAATCTACAGAGTCTTTATTAAAACTGCCAAAATCTTTATAGGCCATTTTTTCTCCTTCTAAAAAAGAGATAAGGTCTTCTTTACAATCAAAACCTGCGTGATCACATCCTATGGCAATGGGCTTAGTAGAATCGAATATATACATTACAAAAAATTGATAATGTGAAAATGAATATTTTAAATTTTCTGTCAGAAAATGCTATTGTAAAATTAGGACATTATCATTTATGAATGCATAAATAATACATCCTCATTAACTCCATTCTCTTTCTTCTTTGGCCTTTTGTTTATCAACTTTTGCAACCAGCAGTACTCCAATTTCATACAATAATAAAAGTGGAAGCGCTACAATAACCTGACTAGTCCAATCGGGCGAAGGGGTAATAATTGCGGCCAATAATAATATAACCACAAATGCATATTTACGGATACCTCTTAAGAGTTTAGCATTTACCAATCCTATTTTAGCCAGTACATAGGCTAGGATTGGTAACTCAAAAGCAATTCCACATCCAAGGATGATATTATTGATCGTGTCAATATAATCGGTTAATGTGGGCATATATTTATAAGCGCCGGTTGTACCTAGGTTAAAATTTGCCAGGAAATTAAAAGTAAAAGGAGCCAATAAAAAATATCCAAATGAAGCGCCGGTAAAAAAACAAAGCGAAACCCAAAAAATGCTTCCACGGGAATAACGTACTTCCTTATCGGAAAGGGCAGGTTTGATAAAACGCCACAGTTCCCAAAAAAGATAAGGGAAGGCCACAATCAGGCCACCAATCATAGAAATATCGAGTGCAGACATAAATGGACCGCTGATGGTATTACCCTGCAATGGAATATCTACCGGAGGCATACAAAGAGAGTCGCCTATTCTTAGAAAATGACCAAGGTCGCAAAACCACTTATAGGTTATAAAATCATTTTTGGCTGGAGCGTAAATGATGTTGTCAAATACCCAGTCAATATTAATAAAAATTGCAGCAAAACCAACTATCCATACAATAACACCTCTAACAAGATGCCACCTTAAAGCCTCCAGATGATCAATAAAACTCATTTCTACCGAGTCATCATCTTTGGAATTGCCTAATTTCTTAAAAAATTGTTTTCTTGTTGCGTCAGTATTTGCCACCCTTTTTTACTTTTTGATTGTAAAGGTAATGCAGATTGCAAAGCAATAATGGCATTTGTAATTGGTTAAATAAATTTAAATGAGAATTTAAACGCAATTTTTAATTTCTGAGTAGATTAGTTAAAAAGAGAAGCCCCTGTAGAAACAGGGGCCGTTTACCAAAACTAACTGCTTATGAGAAAATTTACTATTTGTTGTTATATACTTAATAGAACCAATTAAAGTGCCAGAGTTTAAAATGCGATTGTTAAAGAATTGGTAAGGGTTTTGAAATAATAAAAGCGCCACTAGGGCGCTTTTAAGAACTTGAATATTATTAATTTAGAAAACCTTAAATGATGTCCATCTATTTGGAGCCTCTATGGTACATGAGACACAATGTCCATAAGTCCTCCAATAACGCAATTGTTATCCATTTTGAGAGGTCAGTTTTTCCGCATTTTCGGCAAACTGAAGTGCATCAGCAAATTCTTCCAGTTCACCATTTAAAACACTGTCTAAATTATAAACTGTAAGCCCTATCCTGTGATCGGTGACTCTTCCCTGAGGAAAATTATAAGTACGAATTTTTGCGCTTCTATCGCCTGTACTTACCAAACTCTTACGCAAATGAGATATAGCTTCTTCAGCTTTTCTAACTTCTTCGTCATACAATTTCGTACGAAGCATTTCCATAGCTTTTAACTTATTGCCCAATTGCGACCTGTCTGTCTGGCACATTACAACTAAGCCGGTAGGTTTATGCGTAAGAAATACTTTTGTTTCTACTTTGTTTACATTCTGGCCACCGGCACCACCACTTCTAGCCGTTTCCATTTTTACGTCACTTTCCTTTAGTTCAAAATCCACTTCTTCCGCCTCAGGCATTACGGCCACTGTTACAGCACTGGTATGCACCCTTCCGCTGGCTTCCGTATCAGGAACCCTTTGAACCCTGTGAACTCCGCTTTCAAACTTTAAAGTGCCATAAACATCGTCCCCTGTAATTTCAACCTGAACTTCTTTATACCCTCCCACGGTTCCTTCACTTTCGCTAAGCAAAGCTGTTTTCCAACCTTTCTTTTCACAATATTTCATATACATACGCAGTAGATCACCTGCAAATAATGAGGCTTCGTCACCACCTGTACCAGCCCTTATTTCAAGAATAGCATTCTTTTCATCATATGGATCTTTGGGAATAAGCATATTCCTAAGTTGCTTTTCCTGATCCTCTTTCTGTACTTCCATTTGTGGCAATTCGTGCTTGGCCATTTCACGCATTTCCTCATCATCACTATTAAGCACTTCCTTATTAAATTCAATATCTTCCAGCAGTTTTACATAGCTGTTGCGGGCATTTACCACTTTTTCAAGGCTACGATATTCCTTGCTCATAGCACTGTACTTCTTATTATCGCTCACAATATCCGGGTTGGTTAGCGCCACTCCCAAGTTGTCAAATTTTGCCTTTATCGCATCCAGTTTGTCTAGCATAGATTTTTTGTTTTAGGTATCCGGCAGAAGTTCTTTTATCAACATTGTTGTGTCACTCCCTTGTACGTCATACCAATATTCAACTTTTTTCACCAATTTCGTTAGCGTACTGTTCAGGCGATTCCTGTCAGAACAACGTTTGGGCGGCAAATTTACGGTATCTCAATCAATCATTTTGTATAGAAAATATAAACCTTCAACAATCTTTAACGGCAGCAATTTCCTACCCACTGGCAACGTACTGATAATGACCAGCAACGGCTCCGTTGATGCTATTGTGCCAGAAAATGAAGCTGGAGATGATGTGCAACCGCTAAACGGCATATTAAGCCCTGGGTTTATAAATGCCCATTGCCATATTGAACTGAGCCATATGAAAGCTGTGATACCGGAACATACCGGCCTGGTAGAGTTTGTGAAGCAGATCATTTATAAAAGAGAGAATCCGTTTTCAGAAAATCTGTCCGAAGACTATTTTGAAAAGTTATTAGATATAAAACACAAGGCTATGAGCCGGGCTGTTGATGAATTATATAATAGCGGTACTGTTGCCGTAGGTGATATTTGCAATACTGCAGATTCCGTAGAGCTAAAGAAAGATAGTCCATTGTATTGGCACAACTTTGTAGAGGTAAGTGGTTTTGTAGATGCTGTTGCAGCCAAACGATTGGCAACAGCAGAAGATATTTTATTGTCTTTTATAAAAGCCGGTGCAAAAGAGGGGAATTCACTTTCGCCGCATGCACCTTACTCTGTATCTGCGGCGTTGTTTAAATTGCTAAATGAAAAAACAACCGGGCAATTAATAAGCATTCACAACCAGGAAACCCTTGCTGAAAATGAATTGTACATTAATAAAACCGGGGCATTTTTAGAGCTTTACGAAGGGCTTGGCATCAATATCGATCATTTTTTACCTACAGGTAAAACAAGTATCAAAAGCTGGTTGCCTTATTTTAACAATGGACAAAAAATAATTTCAGTGCACAACACATTTACTTCAGCAGACGATATAGCACATAACGCTTCACCCATTTCCTATTGTGTGTGCATCAATGCCAATTTGTATATCGAAAACTGCCTTCCGCCTTTAGATATGCTAATGGATAATGGTTGCCATATTGTTTTGGGTACCGATAGTTATGCCAGCAATTGGCAACTGAACATATTCGAAGAAATAAAAAGCATTCAACAACATTTCCCGCATATTTCCTTAGAAAATATTTTAAAATGGGCTACCAGTAATGGAGCCAGAGCGTTGGGTATCGATGATTTTTTTGGAAGTTTTGAAAAAGGGAAAAAACCCGGATTGGTTTTGATTGATGCAGGGATTGCCAGAAGAATGGAAGCTTAGCACAGCATATTTATAATGCAAAACTTTAAATCAAAAGACCAAACCATTAAAGCTGTTTTAATTTTATCCCAATACCTCGTGCAGCACCTGTAATGTTTTTACCGGCCCGAAATCCTGAATATGTAGTGCATAATATTCCATGTATTTTAATAACAATGCCCTTCTTTTGTAGTGATTCATCTTTACCTGATTCAATTCATGCGGCTGCATAATCTTTAATAATTCTGAAGTGATTAAAGCATCTTCAGTGTCCATAAAAAACAAGTGCTCCGGGATTTGTTGTGTAAAAATACCTTCCTGTAGATCCAGGTATATGGGGTTTTGCTGATCAAAAGCCAGGTCCATATCGCTTATGCGAAAACCGAAAAACTGTGTAAGTTGTAAACTAAAGTAGAGTGGAAAATTGGCCGCGATTGGAGCCGGAGCATCATCCAGTTGCTGCAGGGCATCTTCGCAAAAATAAAACAGGTCGCTGTTCTGTTCAGGCTGTTTGAGCATTTTTTGTAAAAGTTCAACCATAAACAGGGCAATGCTGTTTTTAACTACATCGCTTAGAATATTTTTATACAAAAAATTCCAGCTGCATTCTTTAATGCGGTGCATGGCTTTTTGATCGTTGTGGTACACTTCCATATCTAAAATGGAAGATGGCTGAAACAAAGCCGCTTTACTGCCCGATTTTTTATTGGTACGAACGCCATTTACCATATAGGTTTGTACTCCAAATAACTCTGTAAATACAGTAACCACCAGGCTGGTTTCTCCATACCGGATGCTTTTTAAAACAATGCCTTTGGTTTTATGTATCATATAGTCTAATAAACGCTTAGCATAAAAGGTAAAATATTACCAGTAAAAAAAGCAAGATAAAGGATTCTTAATACCTATCGGGACTTACGGAAAATATAGATATCAATGGGGTATAACCTTTAACCTTAAACGCATTTTTATAATTGTCGTTGGTAAAGCCGCCTCTTTTAGTATAAATGGCAATAGCTCCACCCGCTCCTCCCGTATTGCCAAAAAATGGCGGCGGGTAAACTTTTATAATAGCTATATCGGTCAATGGTATCATTTCAGCTTCAATCATACTGGCTCTCATTTCGTTTATATAAAAAGAAATCGGTTCGCCCCGCCAAAATGCAGCAGGCCTTATTCCTCTTGATATCATGATGCCGGGTGTTTGTGTTTGTATTAACTGAAGTGTTGAACCGGAATTTAATAAAAAAGAATTGTCCAGCAGGTTGATTATTCTTTCATTCATATCCTTAAAAAGCCCACCCGAATATTTTTTATTGAAAATCTCGCCACGATTAGTCGGTTTACTGTAAACGGTTACTGCTTCCAGTACCTGCACATTTGCTTCCGGATCATCATTAACACTAATCATTTTCTTTAATCCGCTTTCCGGCTCGGTATCTCCAATATAAATATCCAGTATTTTATCTTTCCTAGGATAAACAACAGAGTCAAGTACTGTAGAGATTTCAATATTCAGGTTTTCTTTATCACTATCCTCGGGGAGGGTAAATAATAGGGTGGCAGCATCCTGAAACAATACATTTTTGTAAATAAAACGACCTTCCTTGTTTACATCCGTTTCGCTTTCATACAAATCCCCTGCGGCTGTTAGTAAGGTACAGTTTAGTTTATTTACCTGTTCAGGCGTCTTTACTTTACCAAAAACGGTGAAAAGATTTTGTAAAAGGGAAAAATGAAAACGGTATTGTCCTTGCGGAAGTGAATCAGGTAAAATTAAACTGGCTTCACTATGGCCATCTAACATGGGCCAGCGCATTTCCCACACCATACCTTCTTCATTTTCGGCCATTAAAAACAATGTGGCTACCGCTCCTTTTTTTGGTGGTTGGTTGGCAATTATTTTAATAGTATCCAACGCTTTAAAAATCGACTTATTTAATTGCACTTTAAAGTTACCCTGTTGAGCAAACCCATTTATGCTGGAGAGGGTTACTAATAAAAACGCCGTTAATATTTTGAGGGAGTACTTCATTTTAGGGGAATTGAGCAAGTGAATACAAATGTAAATACAGATTTGTACCAAAACTTGTTAATATTATAAATTAAGCCAATGAAAAGCTTTGCTGGCAAAGATTTTCATTGGCTCACACGCTATAAGCTACAAATCAACTTTCTTTGCAAAAAAATTATCCCTTTTATGTGGAAGGCACTGGCAAAATTTGTAATTAAAAACAGGATTGTTTTACTATTGGCTTTATTTATTGGAACTGGTATAATGGGTTATTTTGCCAGTAAGATAAAACTGAGTTACGAATTTTCTAAGGCAATACCTGTAGACAATCCCCGCTACAAGGATTATATGGCATTTAAAAAAACTTTTGGGGATGATGGAAACCTGCTGGTAGTGGGTATTCAAAGCAAAGAATTATTTACACTTAAAAATTTTAAATCATACCAGCAATTACATATACAATTAAGAAAAGTACCTTTTGTAGAAGATATTTTGAGTGTGCCAGGTGCTGTGATGTTGCAAAAAGACAGTGCAGGTGAAAAACTAAATGCTGTTCGTATTTTTTCTGATA
>CANNJE010000040.1 GCA_947504605.1 Chitinophagaceae bacterium | reverse complement strand
GCTCCAAAACCTGTTAAAAAAGCAGTTGCAGTAAAAAAAGCTGCGAAGCCTGCTCCTAAAAAAGCTGTTAAGCCAGTGGCAAAGAAAGTGGTCGCCAAGCCAGTTGCAAAAAAGCCTGCAGTTAAGGTTGCACCTAAAAAAGTAGTAAAACCAGCTCCTAAAGTTGTCGCAAAAAAAAATGTGGTTAAACCTACAGTGAAACCTGTCGCAAAAAAATCCGTAAAAATTGTGCCAAAACCTGTTACAAAAAAAGTTGTTGTACCCGTAAAAACTTCTAAACCAGCAGCTAAACCAGTTGCTAAACCAGCAGCTAAAAAAATCGTGGTGGCCTCAAAACCAGCATCCCAACCTATGGCAAAAAAAGTAGAAGATAAAAAAGTTATTGAAAAAATTGCAGCAAAACCTGTTGCAGTAAGCCCTAAACCAACGGCCAAAAATCCAAAAGACATTAAAGTTATACCAGCTAAGCCTGTAGTAATTCCAAAAACTACTACTAAAACTATTCGTAAATATCAACCTGATTTTACTAAATCAGTATTAGACCAACCAAAAAATGATCCGGGGGCTTCTATTATAAGATATAGTGATTCTGATTTGACTGAATTCAGAGAATTGATTCAAAGAAAGTTGGGTGCTGCTAAAAAAGAACTCTCTTACCTACAAGGATTAATTACCCGCAAAGACGAAATGGGTGGTGATGAAGGCGATAACCGCTACATGACTATGGAAGATGGAAGTCTTAGTATGGAAAGAGAACAACTGAGCCAAATGGCAAGTCGCCAAATCACATTTATTGATCATCTAGAGAAAGCCTTGATGCGTATTGAGAATAAAACTTATGGCATCTGTCGTATAACAGGTAAATTAATAGATAAAGCAAGATTGAGGGCAGTTCCTCATGCTACTTTAAGTATTGAAGCAAAAATGAGTCAACGTTAAAATTGACATTTTAATTTATAAAAAAGGGAGCATATGTTAGATATGTTCCCTTTTTATTTAAGCTAATTAACCGCTTTATTGGCACAGCTACTACTTGCAAAAGCTTCCGGTTTGGCTTTAAATGCAAAACCCATTCCTAAGATATAACCCATTGCTTCTTTTAGTGCTTCATTACTCTTAAACTGTGGATTGGTATTGATATCTGCATGAACCTCCATTTCAACATTATAATATGTAAATAGATCACAGAGTTCATACGCTATCTCTATACTCTTTGCAACCTCTACAAGCATCCGCTCCTTAATACTGTATTTGAATGTTGTTATTTCATTATGCAAAAACATAAACCCTCCATGACCTTCCCGAAGAAAAACAATCACAGTAGCAAATTCCGTTTCCTGCCCTTTAACCTGGCTATCAGTTCCAATACATACTTTTAATTTGTAGGCCTTATTGGTTTCCCGCTGTATGGCTTCCTCTACCGCAACTTTAATAGGAAGATCAATAGACTCGCCGTTGAATTTTCTCCAATACATATTTTTGAGCTTTTCTAAAGTTACCCATTATAACAACATAGCATTTAGAGTAAAAGATATTGCCGGTAAATATGTGGAAATGTGAATAAATATGGGATCAATAAGAAAGGATGGGATTACATGTCACAAAGGATTAAACTCACTTGTTTCCATAGGGGCAAAAAAAAAGAGGACAGCCCCTAACGCTGTCCCCTAAACTTACACATGAATCTACCTTACTGTTTTATAATTCGTTCTGATTGTCTTTGATTATTATTAGCTAGTTGAAGTATATACATTCCTCCTGGCTGATTTGTTACATTTATTTTATTCATTCCTTTTTGTCCAATGCCTTGGGCTAGTAACCTGCCATTGGCATCACTCAAACGATAGTTGTAATTTTCTGTTGCATTTACGGCTATTTCATTTTGTACCAGTGTAGATACAGTAAATAGTTTTTCCGTAGTGGCAGTTGACTTTAATGCTATCACATTTGAATAAGCAGTTTGGTCAAGAACAGAGGTTACTTTTAAACGGTAGAAAATATTACCGCTTTGGTTTGTGGAATATGAAAACGTTTTTTGCAATGCATTTATTGTAGAAAGTGATTTAAAATTTATGCCGTCAGTAGACATTTCTACAACCTGTACTTTAATAGGTTCGTCTGCAACTACATTCCAGTTTAAATTATGTTTATTTTTATCTACAGTTCCGGCCAGTTTAATATCACGAACAGCCAATGCTCCGAAGAAGCCTGTAAGACTGTAAGACCCAAGGCTGCCATAGTTATCAATATTCACATTGCCTGCACCTGAAACTACAAAATAGTAAGTCCCTGCATTTAGCATCGTGTCAATTGAAATGCTCAAAGATGATTCTGGATTAAATGTTCTGATAAGTGTATTTCCATTATACATATCTACTGCTACATCTAAATTGGCGCCAGAATTAGCTCCAACACTAAAAGGTTTTACCTCAAGGTAAAAATTTACATTACCTGTAGGTGTAAACTTAAAAGCATCTTTATCTGTATTGGTTGTGATAATACCATCTGCACTAAATACATTTGATCCAAGAGAAAAAGTTGAATTATTCCTTGCTTCAGCATAATCATCAGTACGGTATGTAAAACCGTTCGAACTGGTAATGATGGTTAAATTATCCTGTATATTAGCACATCCAAATGGAGTAGGTCCATCATTCCAACCGGTCATATTACGATAGTAACTATTGCCCATAACCGGAGCCCAGCTAGATTCGCCAGTTCCAGCCCCAACATTATATTGTTCTACAAGATTACAGCTTCCATCATATTTTGATTGATGAGACAGCCCAACTGTATGACCACTTTCATGAGTGATACACTCAGAAATATATTTGGTATTATTGGTAAGTTTATCACTAAAAACAAAACCGGGAGTATTATCGCCCCAAGTAAAAGAACCTACATAACTTACTCCTCCAACATTTCCTGGATACCAGCTACTGGATGGAGTAATAATAATTCTCATTCTTCTATTAAGAGGGGCTGCTGAAAATTTTGTAGAATCTGTTGTAATATTAATATTAAATGGACGGTAATCTTCAGATACCCTATTGAACATTTCAGTTATTTGTACAGATGTAAGTGCTGCCGGCTGGCAGTAAAAAGCAGTACCGCTGTTCCAACCTGCACTTTGAACGGTATGACCGTCAAAATCTAAAAAGATAGTTGCAGTGGCAGTTGTAAAACTATTTAATTTAGGTATCTGTGCCAGCAAAACAGCTGGAAACAACATTACCAGAAGTAACATTAATTTAAGTGTAGAGTTTTTCATTTTGTGTTTGTTTTACCGGGTCTAAGAATCAGGATATTGGGTGTCAGGATCATTTAGGGGATCCTTTAATGTTTATTTAATGCAACTCGCAATCCTGAAGGATCTGAGCAGTTTCAAATTTTTGTAATTGATAATTTCCATCTAAAGTCTTTTTTAGCTGGTAACCATCTGAACCACCTTGGCTAAAAATGCGACCTACGTATGAAATACTTTTATCCTCATTTATTTGTTTGGATATCTGTAGCAATGCATTATTGTGAACAGAAGATTTGATAATGATTGTTTGAAGATTTTCAAATACAATCTCATTGCTTAAAACTTCGCCAGGAAAATTTAAATCATTTCCAAAACTTATAGCTACCTGCTGCCCCTTAAACATTTGCATAGCATTTGTAAGGATAGCCTCAGAAAAATCTATAGATGGAGAAAAATTAGAAAATACTGCAGGTGCAGTAACTTTTTTTTGTTGAGCATTTACTCCAACTGTTACTAGGAATAACAGAAGAAATAACATGGCTTTTTTAAAAGACAACATGGTTTTTCGTTTTAATAAGTAGATATTGGTCGTGTGTTCCTTATCAAAAACGAAGAAATAATTCCGTTAGTATGTAGAATAAAAAAATAAAAAAATTTGTACGTATAACTACTTAATATAGATTGGTTGAAAGCAATACCAATGTGCAGGCTTCAATACACTCAATACCATTTGCTTTGGCCAAGGAAGCCAATTCGGGGTTTTCTGTACCAGGATTAAAAATAATTCTTTGGGGTATAAGTGATATGATATAATTATAATATTGTATCTGATTTGCTGGATTAAGATATAAAGTAACCGTATTTACATTTTTAAACATAGGTGTTCCGGTAATTATATCTATATCATTCACCCTTGAAATTTTATTTCCTATCGCTACTATTGGATGACCATATAATTTTAATTTATTAATTGCAAGGTAGCTGTATCGTTCAGGATTGTCTGAAGCACCTAAAACAAGCGTGTTTTTTGAATTCATATCCTTTTAATTTAAAAATCTTGATTTGAGAGCCGGAGTTGGAATCATACAACTTTCTTTTTTTCCAAACCATTTATACCGATTTGCTGCTATTAAATTATAAATAGCATCTCTTATAAAAGATGGGATAATAATAAAGCCGTACGTAATTTTGATAGCTCCATGAAGTTTTTTTGCAACCATTAGTGCTGCAGTAGATTTGGTAAATGCCTTACCTTTTTCTATTAATACAAATGAATTATAATCAGCTAAAGGGAGTTCATATTGCTTTAACAAATGTTGCCCGGCTTCACTTTGCAATGAAGCAAATTTATATAGCCCCTCTTGATCGTGTTTTATTACAAACTGCACCGATCCGCTACAAAGGTTACATACTCCATCAAATAATATTATTGGGCCATTATCCATCCTATGCAATTTAGAATAAATGATAGTTTTTCCTTGAACTGTTTTTAACTATTTCCTTTAATGCACCTGTATTTAAGGAACTGTTCAAATATAGCTGCATCCATATTACTATTTTTTCGCTTCCACTAGAATCCCTGTTTTTACAAAAGCTGAAGTATATGCAGCACAGATCGGACAACCATCATCTTAAATGTTTATTTTATCAGTTTTTTATGATTGTTTATTTAAAAGGGTATGGGATGCAGTTCTTTAACAACATTAACTTCAATTCTTAAAATTTGTACCATTCTTTAGGTATGCTATTTTAATGCAGACATTGGCCGCTGCATTTTTACATATACTTCATTGTAACAAAGCCAAGTATAATATACCGCCATAAAAGGAGCTGCAAACAGCATCACAATCATGACGAAAAATAACACAGGGTAAAATAATAAGCCCAGCAGCGTGAATGCAGCTATAAAAGCCACTGTTAATTCATAATAATACCTGCCAGCCTTGTGATGTATAAACCAACCCTTAAGCGTATGAACAACCATACTGATCATTTGCCATCCCCCCACTACACAATATCCTATAAGGAAAGTGTAATCCAGTTTGATTAAACTCAAAATGGTAAATGAAATGAGCAATATTATGCTAACCCAGATATCTATTATTTTAAAATTTTTCATGATCGTATTATTTATTATTTCAGAAAATTATGAAAGTTATTTTTTAAAAGAAAGCCGATTAAAAAACCAGCTTTCAAATTATCATTTAAACATCTTTAGTATACTACCGGTAAACCAGTTTTCATCAGCTTTTATCATAAGATCTAAGGTTTTATCGGCCTGAAGCCCTAGTTTTTTTATACTTCCCACGACTTGAGTAAACTGTTGCACCTCTTTGTCTTTTTTATCATCATCAATATTTTCCAACTGGCTCAACAATTTAATCATAGGATCTAGTTCCCTTTTTTTTCTTTCTTTTATTATTTGAGTAGCCACTTTCCAAATATCTTTCTCGGCAGTAAAATATTCTTTCCTTTCTCCAGAAATGATTACTCTATCTACCAATCCCCATCCTATTAAATCCCTTATATTCATATTCACATTCCCACGACTGATACTCAACTCTTCCATCATATCATCCTGGGTTAAAGGGTTAATACTAACCAATAATAGCGCATGAATTTGGGCCATGGTCCGATTGATGCCCCACTGTGTTCCAAATGCGCCCCAGCTGCTGATAAATTGTTGTTTTGCTTCCGATAGTTTCATTTCGTTTTAATTACACAACAAATATAAAATCCATTTCTGAATTTTCAAAATATATTGAAACTTAAATTTGAATAATTATAAAATTCAACAAGCGGATAAACGTATTAATTCAATTGAAAGAAAAAAAGAAAAATCAGTTTTCTCATATTTTTAATAATTGTATAAGTACAAATAAAAAGTGTTAGCCAATTGACTAACACTTTTTATATTTTACAAAGTAAATTTAATATTTAAACCAACATCGTTACTGGGTTTTCTAGGAACTTCTTTAATGTTTGAAGGAAAGATGCACCTACAGCACCATCCACACTTCTATGGTCACAACTAAGTGTAAGTTTCATAACATTAATAACGCCGAATCCTTCTCCCTTTTTTACCACTTTTTCTTTAATGGCACCCACTGCTAAAATTGCACTATCCGGTGGATTAATAATGGCAGTAAATTCTTCTATATCCATCATACCCAAATTAGATATGGTAAAGGTATTACCACTGAATTCGTTTGGCTGCAGTTTTTTATCTTTTGCTTTGCCATATAATTCTTTAGCATCGGCTGCGATTTGTGATAAGGTTTTTTGGTCGGCAAAACGAATTACAGGCACTATCAAACCTTCAGGCAATGCCAATGCACTACCAATATGTACATGATGATTTTGACGGATAAATTCTCCCATCCAGCTACTATTTACCTCTGGATGTTTGCGCAATGCCATTGCACTGGCTTTAATAATCATGTCGTTGAAAGAAATTTTAACAGGACTAAGTTCATTCATTGCTACCCTAGCAGTCATTGCATTGTCCATGTTTATTTCCATGGTCAAATAAAAATGGGGTGCACTAAATTTACTTTCACCCAGACGCCGTGCAATTACTTTACGCATTTGCGTTAATTGAATATCTGTATATCCTTCCTGACCGTTGGCTGTAAATGCAGCAACGGATGCTGTTGTTGTGGCAGGCTTACTTTGCGTATCTGGTCGAGCCATTAATTCTGCAACTGGTACAAAACCATCCACATCTCTTTTAGTAATTCGTCCACCATCGCCACTACCGCTCACTTTTTTAAGATCAATACCTTTATCTGCAGCTAATTTTTTAGCTAGTGGTGATGCTATAATTCTACCATTGCTGTCTGTATCTGCAGCCACTGCTTGTTCGGCTTGCACGATTTCCTGTTGAGCTGTTGCAGGAACAGTTGCTACTGAAGCACCTGCATTTGCTCCACTTTTTTCAGCAGCTATATATGCACTTACATCGGTACCCGGCTTCCCAACGATAGCAATGATTTCATTTATTTTAGCAGCCTTCCCTGCTTCTACCCCTATATACAATAAAGTCCCTTCTTCATAACCAACGACTTCCATGGTAGCTTTATCTGTTTCTACATCAGCCAAAACATCATCAGATTTAACAGTATCCCCCACTGCTTTATTCCAGGAAATAATTTTCCCTTCCGTCATCGTATCGCTCAATAAAGGCATACGGATTTCCTTTGCACCTGCTGGTAATTCTACTTTTGCGGATGTAATTGTTTTTTCGGCTGTTTGAGAAACTTTAGCAACAGGTGCCAAAGCAACTGTCACATCTTCTGCAGGTTTTACCCTCGCTACAGTGTCTAACAAAGATTTATAATCTTCTCCAGGTTTGCCTATTATAGCAATAATCTGGTTCACTTTTGCAGCCTCGCCCGCAGGTACCCCTATATAGAGCAAAGTGCCATCCACATAACCATTTACTTCCATAGTAGCTTTATCTGTTTCAACATCTGCCAACACATCATCTGCTTTTACAGCATCCCCAACTTTTTTGTTCCATGCTATAATTTTCCCTTCCGTCATCGTATCGCTCAAAAGCGGCATGCGTATTACTTCTGCCATAATGGTTCCTTTTGTATTTTTTTTAGAAGTCCGAAATTAATGCAAAAACAGGATATCAGAAAAGCTTTCGGACATTTTAGAAAACTAAATCACATTGAGGGATTATTTTAATAATCAAGCTCAAGCCTTATCCTATCCTTTAAAATTTTAATATTTGGAAATTGTTCCACCATGAGTTGGAATTTTTCCTTGGAATTAAGCGTGCGATCTCCTGATGTTTCTTCTTTCTCAACTTCACTAATAATGATCTGATAGGTAATATTCCGATTATTAAAAAAAGACATCAAATGATCTATCAATCCTGAACGTTCGGCCTCTATGAATTTTTGCTGCATCTTATTGGCAGTAAAAATAGAAAAACTGTTCTCGTCTCTAATTTGTAATTCCGCCATATTAAAGATCGTAACTGAAGAGTGAAATTGATTTTGCTTAAGAATTTCTACATATTGTTTCCAAGCAACTTGTAAATCTTCGATTGTTAGTGGTTTGCTGCTAAAAACAGGCACATTATTTTGTTTGGCTAGTTTTTCCCGAATGGTTTTTAATGAACCCATCGTTGCAGATCCAACGTTTAAGGGCTTTGCTTCTTCGGCTATTGCAACCTCTTTTTTATATGACAGTTGCTTTGGCTCTTCTATTATTAAACTTGCTGTTGCAGATAAAGTTTTTTGTGTTTCAGCTACGGGAGGTTTTATATTTTTGATACCCGAAATTTTTAGCGCCCTAAAAGCTACAGGTTTGGACTCATCAGTTCGTTTTTTTTTTATAAGTCCGTCCCCGGATTGTTGTAATTCCAAAGCCTGATTTAGATAGCTTAATTTAATAAGTACCATTTCTGTAAAAAGTCTTTTATTTCGGGCCATTTTATAACCCATGCCAGCTTCGTTTAATATATTCAGCGTAGCCAGCAACCAGCCCATATCAGTTTTCTGTGCCCAAGTCAGGTATTTCTCCTTAAAATCATCTGCAACTTCCAGCAGAGAAACTGCTCTAGCATCCTTGCTCACTAATAGATTTCTTACAAATTCTGTAAACCCTTCCAAGAAACTATCTGCTTCAAAACCCTTTTGTAAAATGGTATCAAGTAATAACAATACTTCACTTAGCTGCTGCAGATGGAGGTATTCTAGTAATTTAAAATAATAATCTTCATCTAATATATTCAGATGCTCTAGTGTATTGCTGTAAGTAAGTTTACCATCTGTAAAACTCACGATCTTATCCAGAATACTCAACGAATCCCTCATACAACCTTCGCTCTTTTGAGCTATTACATGCAATGCTGCTTTTTCGGCTGTAATATGTTCTTTTTCGCAAATCTCTTGCAAATGATCAATTGTATCATTAGTCGTGATTCGCTTAAAATCAAATATCTGGCACCGGCTAAGTATGGTTGGTAAAATTTTATGTTTTTCTGTTGTTGCCAAAATGAAAATGGCATAGGGAGGCGGTTCTTCCAGGGTTTTTAGAAAAGCATTAAATGCCGAAGCGCTTAACATATGAACCTCATCCACAATATATACTTTATACCTGCCGGCCTGTGGAGCAAACCTTACCTGATCTACCAAGGTTCGAATATCATCTACCGAGTTGTTGCTAGCGGCATCCAGTTCATGAATATTCATAGAAGTTCCTGCATCAAAAGACACACAACTGTTACAGGTATTACAAGCCTCTCCTTCTGAAGTTCGGTTTTCACAGTTGATGGTTTTCGCAAGTATACGTGCACAAGTGGTTTTACCTACCCCTCTTGGGCCACAAAACAAAAATGCATGTGCCAACTGATTATTGTTGATAGCGTTTTTAAGGGTAGTGGTAATATGTGCCTGCCCTACCACAGTACTAAAGTTCTGTGGGCGGTATTTTCTGGCAGAAACGATGAATTTATCCATTATTGAGTCGTAGACATTTTAAATATTCATGATTTATACAAACATGAAAAAATAATTTATTAGAGTTTTATGTTTTCTTAAAGGGCAATGATTTTTTATTGCCCATTACCATTGTTTATTCTGCATCAAAGATAAACAACATTTACAAGCAGCAGCCCTTCACAAATTTACAAAACTGGGTGGCGATGAAACTCCTTGTTTTGGTCAAATAAAAACCGATAGGTACTCAGATTTCTGCTTCGAGAAACATTGCCAAGACTACCTGCAATATTGAGCATTTTAGGATTAAAATCTCCAATCCACTGCATTTCATATTCAGAATAGGAAGATGCATCAGATTGAAGAACTTTAGCTGATTCACCGATGATATAAGCATCCAAACCCTTTCCCTGCCACTCCGGAACAACTCCAAATACAAGCCCAGAAAATTTTCTGTTGGGTTTAAATTGTTTTAGCAGTAAAAATTTAATTTTTTGAAAAATACCGAATTTCCCGTTTAAATGTTTAAACCATTGATTCAGATCGGGCATATTAATAAAAATAGCAACAGGATCCTTTTTGTAATATGCAAACCAAACTACTTTTTCATCCATCACCGGTTTCATTTTTTTAAAAAGTAAAACCACCTGCTCTTTACTCATTTGTTTAAGCCCGCCGTGCCCTGCCCATGCCTTGTTATAAACAGTTGCAAAGTCACCTGCAAATTTCTCCAACTGATTTTTATAAATATGACTTGAGGAAAAATTTTTATCTGCTTCAATAAGATTATGCCGTTCCCATATCTTTGGTGCCAAAGGATCTTTGGGCTTCATATCAAAACAAACCTGGTCATAAAATACCTTAAATCCATATTGCTCAAATAAGTCCACATAATAAGATGGATTATAATTCATGCAATAAAGTGGTTCCTGAAACCCTTTGGTAACAAGCCCCCACCACCGGTCTCTTTCACCAAAATTAATAGGTCCATCCATTGCCTGAACAGCATTTTGCTCCAGCCATTTTTTGGCAGTATCAAACAAATGATTGGCCGCTTCTTGATTATTGATACATTCAAAGAAACCAATGCCACCTACAGGTATATCATCTCCTTTATTCCTGTATTTAGAATTTACGAAAGCCGCAATTCTGCCAATAAGATTACCTGTTTCATCTTTTAAAATCCACCTTTCTGCTTTCCCGAAACGAAATGCTTTGTTTTTGTCTTTATCAAAAATGTCGGCAATATCCTTATCCAAAGGCCGTATCCAGTTAGGGTCAGCTTTGTAGATCGCCAAAGGCAATTCAAGAAATTGATTTCTGGTGGTTTTATCGTTTACCCAAAAAATTTGCATGCGCTAAAATTAATGGATACTGAAGAATGAACAAAATGGATATTTATTAAACCAGTTCTTTTTTTAATTCTCGGGCTGTTTTGCTGCTGCCATCATGACTCCATCCTGGCGGCATAAAAATATAACTAAGGCGATTTATAAAAGAGGTTTTTTTTCTAATATCTTTCCCAATACTTTTCCATTCATGAAATATAACATTTATGGGATTGCTGTTGTTTTCCAGTGGTTTGGTAAGGCCATACTGAACAGGGTCTGACTCCATTTCTTCTTGAAAAGTGCCAAATATTTTATCCCAGATAATCAAACACATTCCCATATTCTTATCCAGATAACAAATATTGCTGGCATGATGTACCCTATGATGGCTAGGGCTTACAAACAATGCTTCGAACCAACGAGGCAATTTATTTATATATTTTGTATGAACCAATATGCCATAGGTTTGAGTCACAGAATACATAAAAACAATATCCAGCGGATGAAATCCCAGTAGTACAATCGGAATAAAATAAATAAATCGGTATACTGGTTGAAAAATGGAAGATCTAAAACCCGTCGTTAAATTAAATTCATTAGAAGAATGATGTGTAATGTGTACTGCCCAGAAAAGCCGGCAATAATGATCTATCCTGTGTTCGAAATAAAATGCAAGATCTTCTAGTAAAAAAAGAAGTGCCCAGTAGAGAACAATATTGTCAATATAAAATACCCGGTGAGCATAACACCAAGTTAGAATGCTTATGTAAAAAAGGGTTCGAAAGAATAGATCCAGTGATCCATTAAAAATTGTTAGATATACATTTTGAAGGGTATCTTTTAAAGTATAATATTTATTCCCCTTGCAATTACTCAGTATAATTTCGGCACTAATAAGTACGGTATACAGGGGGACTGACATTAATAAAAACCACATTTCCCTTGATAACGACATACGGTATTAAATTTCGGGTAAATGAAAAAATTAGTACCAGATAAACTTATCGATAAAACGTTGACCTGCTAAACAACCATTATTTCTTTTTCTTTGGCTACCAGGTGTTTTTCAATTAACAAAATATGTTTATCAGTCATAGTTTGAGCCTCTGCTTCGGCATCTTTTGCAGCATCTTCACTCAGTCCGTCTTTCTGTAATTTCTTTATATCTTCTATTGCATCTCTTCTGATATTCCGAATAGAAACCTTGGCATGTTCACCTTCGCCATTACACCTTTTCACCAATTCTTTTCTTCTTTCTTCTGTAAGGGGTGGTAAAAACAAACGAATAATATTACCGTCATTTTGTGGATTGATTCCAATGTTGGCAGCAATAATTGCTCTTTCAATAACATGGAGCATATTTTTTTCCCAAGGTTGAACAGAAATGGTTCTTGCATCCATAGCTGTAATATTAGCAACCTGGCTAATGGCTGTAGGAGCGCCATAATAATCAGCCATTATGCCATCCAGCATATTGGGATTAGCCTTTCCGGCACGGATTTTAACCAATTCAGCCTCAAGATGATTGATTGCTTTTTCCATTGATAGGGCAGCTACTTCTAAAACAATATTTAACGCTTCTGTCATACTAATATTTATAGGCTGCAAATTTATAGAAATTTGCCGTTATCCCATAGAGATTTATAGATAAGCTAAAAGGAAAGTGTAAAAATTATTTATTCCATTTCCATTGACTCGGGTACAAGGCTTAGAATTTTGTGTCTTTTAATGACACGTTGTCCTTTCTTCTGATCTACAAAATTTTGTTTTGCTTTTTGACGCAAATAATAAATAATACCAACAAAACTTAAGGCCGATACTGCCAAAACTCCAATAACGGCAGTGGTTCCAAGATTCCTTAAAAAATAAGCCAATACTATAAAAACAACATTTGCAGATACGCAAGCTAGGGTGATTTGTTTGTGATTTAATCCAAGATCTAGCAGGAAATGATGTATATGGTTTCTGTCGGGGCTAAATGGAGAACGTCTATTAAGAATTCGCAAACTAAATACCCTTAATGTATCAAGCAACGGAATTATTAATATCGCAAATCCTATGGCAGGTGCAGCTTCAAGTGTCATTGGACCATCGGGAAGACTGGCTATATTAATGAATTTAATTACTAGAATCGAATTAATGAGTCCCAGAAGCAATGACCCTGTATCTCCCATAAATATTTTTGCGGGAGAAAAATTATAAATAAGAAAACTGATCAAACTACCCGAAAGGGAAAATGCCATAACAGAAAATGCTAAATCACCAATTATATAAAAATAGGTGCCAAAAACAAGTGTGGTTAATAATCCCAAACTTCCAGCAAGACCATCAACGCCATCTATTAAATTAAACGAATTCGTTACAACAATTATCGTAAACAAGGTGAAAATCATTCCAGCAAAATTTGGAATAGCATAAATCCCTAAAAACCCACCCATATTATTAATATGAATACCGCCAAACTTAATAATAATTGCAGCAGCTATCAACTGACCGATAAATTTTTTGGATGCTGAGATAACCAAAATGTCATCTTTAAGCCCCAAAAAGAAAATCACAACGGAAGCTCCCACAAAAAACTGGAGTTGCCCTGCTAAATTAGGAGGTGTACACATTAATAATGCTAATATAAAACCAGCAAAAATCCCAAACCCTCCTAGAGTCGGTATTACAGTTTTGTGAACCTTTCTCTCATCAGGCTCATCAAAAAGCTTTTTTTCTTTTGCCACCTGTATTATTACAGGTATAGAGAAAAATGTTATGATAAATGCCAAGACGGAACAAAGTAATATATTATCCATGCAAAAGGTTTAAATAAAGTCGGGGGTTCTACAAATGTATTAAATATGTTTTGTAGAAAGAATTTTTAAACCAAATATTACTAAAATAAATATTTAGAAATTTATGCTAGCCCGACTAGTTACTACAAACGTATTCATTTTAAATTTATTATAAGTGGTTGTATTTAAATTTGATTTTGTTTTGACTATGAAATGTTTTCAATTAGGTTTGCACAAAAAAAGACAATTAATAAAATTCAGGAATCATGAGTAATTTAAAAGAAATAGCTAGCCAAATACGAAGAGATATTGTACGTATGGTGCATGGCGTGCAGAGCGGACACCCTGGTGGATCTCTTGGATGTGCAGATTATTTAACTGCCCTATATTTTGATATTATGAAACATGATGCCTCTTTTACCATGGATGGTAAAGGAGAAGATTTATTTTTCCTGAGTAATGGTCATATATCACCTCTCTTTTACAGTACGCTGGCACGTAGCGGCTACTTTCCAGTAGCAGAACTATCAACTTTTAGAAAGCTAAACACCCGACTGCAGGGGCACCCTACCACACATGAACACTTACCAGGTGTTAGAATTGCCAGTGGTTCTTTGGGGCAAGGTATGAGCGTAGCAATCGGTGCTGCAACAGCAAAAAAATTAAATAACGACGATAGAATCGTTTTCTCTTTACATGGCGACGGTGAATTGGATGAAGGACAAAACTGGGAAGCTATCATGTTTGCGGCTCATAAAAAAGTAGATAACCTGATTGCTACCATTGATTTTAATGGTCAGCAAATTGATGGCCCTACAGATAAAGTAATGAGTCTGGGTAACCTCAAAGCAAAGTTTGAAGCCTTTGGATGGGAAGTAACAGAAATGGATGGCAACGATATGGATGCTGTAGTTGCCGGCTTAAATCATGCTAAATCTTTACTTGGCAAAGGAAAACCAGTATGTATTTTAATGAAAACCATTATGGGTAAAGGAATCGACTTTATGGAAGGCACTCACGAATGGCATGGTATAGCACCTAATGACGAGCAATTAGAAAATGCCTTGTCGCAATTACCCGAAACATTAGGAGATTATTAAAATATTAATACTGTTGAACAGTAATTATTAAAAATAGTTTGAAGCAGCAATTTTTTTGCTGCTTTTTTATTTCAATATTTGGATGTGAGAATATTCATTATCGCAATTCTATCGCCTGCCTTGATGCCTTAAAAGCTGGTACAGCCGAAGCCAGTAAAGATATTGTTGCTGCGGTTCCTGCAACTAAAAAAAAATCTGATAGGACCAGCTTTACCGGAAAGTAATCAATAAGAAAGGATCCTCCCTGCAATTTTATAATCTTAAATTTTAACTGAAGCAAACAAATAATAAGCGCCAAAACAATTCCTCCTGCTGCCCCTATAAAACCAAGTAATAATCCTTCACTCAAAAATATTTTCTGGATCATATCATTGTTTCCACCCATGCTTTGCAAAATACTGATGTCTTTTTTCTTTTCCAGTACGAGCATGGTTAAGGCACTCACTATATTAAAAGCAGCAATTATCAATATCAAAGTAAGTACTGCATAAATGGCCCATTTTTCCATTCTCATAGTATTGTAAAGGCTCATGTTTTGCTGGTATCGGCTCTGTACCAAATAATCCTTACCCAACACATTTTGCAACTCATCCATACATTCTTCGATATCCTGTCCATATTTTAATTTTATTTCTACCGCAGTAAATTCATTTTGGGCAAATCCCATTTGCTGTTTTATAAAATCTATATTAGTAATGGCATAACTGTTATCAAAATCCTGCTGAATGGCAAAAACACCATTTGCCACTGCATTACCCTCACTTATAGATGCCGTAGGGTCTGAACCTGTACTGTTTTTTTTGGGAAGAATAATCGTAAGTTGTTCGGGTGCAAAAGCTGCACTCACTGTTATTGCTGCGGCATTTTGCAAGCCATAACCCACTATTAGGCCTGCATGATCGGCATCACCGGTATTAAATTCCCCATTAGTAAGCTTGCCTGCTACTCCACTTACTTTTGAATAATTGGCATCTACCCCTTTTAGATTAACGACAGTTTGTGCATCACCATTTTGCAAAAGAGCCTTTTCCTGCACAATCATAGAAACGCCCTGAATATAAGGCTGCTTATTGATGGCTGCAAGCTGGGTTTCTGTTAACAGAAAAGTTTTTCCTGTAGCTGGCACAACTTTTAAATCTGTATAAAATGAGGAGTACAGGGATTTTACAAGATCCTCAAACCCGTTAAACACACTCAGGACTAAGATCTGGCAACAGGTAGCAAAAGCAATCACACAGGTGGTTACCCATGCAATAATATTAATGGCATTCGCCGATTTTTTTGCTTTAAAATATCTCCAGGCAAAGGCTAAATACATGTTTTGTCAGTTAGATTGGAGAAAGAAAGGAATTACTCAGCATCTTTCTTTTTAATTTCTTTGAAGATTTGCTCCATTTTATCAACATATTCAAGTGTATCGTCAATATAAAAGCTAAGCTGAGGCATACTTCTAAGCTGATGTCTTACCCTTGCGGTAAGTTCTTTTTTAATTTCCCAGCTTTTCTCTTCTATCATTTTAAGAGCAGTAACAGGATCCTGTACTTTAAAAAAACTGAGGTATATTCTTGCTTCAAATAAATCGGGAGTTATTTTAACGGATGCTATTGATACCATTCCGCCATTAATCATAGAAAGACCAAGTCGTTGAAAAATCTCATTTAAATCTTTTTCCAGCACCGCCGCCACCTGTTTTTGTCTTTTACCTTCTAACATATGTTTACACTTTTAATCGCTGTAAAATTACTTACTTTGTAGGTTTATTAGGCTTTTATCTTTTATTGTCATACATGAAGAGTTTACAAACGATCTTTAAATACGTAAAAAATTATCCCGGACTTGTTGTAGCCTATTTTGGCTTTAATATACTTTCTGCCGTTTTTGGAGTTGTTTCATTGGGTATGGTAAGTCCATTTCTTATGCTCATTTTTGGACAGGGCGATACCTTTAAAACCGTATCTGGCTCAGGAGCAATGAGTGCGGTGGGGTTTTTAAAAGAAAAATTATATGCTTTGATGCAAAGTCCGGGTGGAAGTTCAAAAGCACTATTGATCCTTTGTCTCGTCATTTTTATAGCAATCATACTTAAAAATCTTTTTGCTTATCTAAGTATGTATTTCTTGAATCCCATCCGCAACCGCATTCTTAACGATATGCGCCGCAATATGTATCAAAAGATATTACAATTGCCCGTTGGTTATTTCAGTGAGCAGCGTAAAGGCGATGTAATGAGCAAGCTTAGTAATGATCTAGCAGATGTTGAAGGTTCTACGATTAGTGTAATGGAAAGTATTTTCAGAGAACCTATCGTGATTATTCTTTCTATGGTCTATCTGGTGGTATTAAGTCCCCAGCTTACCATGTTTCTTCTGGTATTTTTGCCCATTGCCGGATTTATTCTTGGCAGGATTGGCCGTTCATTAAAAAAACAGAATGTGCAGGTGCTACAGCAGTTTGGTTCTATTTTTTCAACCATTGAAGAAACACTCGGAGGCATAAGGATCATCAAAGCATTTAATGCAGAAAAGAAAATTGAGAAAAAATTTAATGATGAAAATGAAAACCTTTTTCATTTAAAAAACAAAGCCAATAGGCGCCGTGACCTTGCATCGCCAGTTTCTGAAGCAATGGGTGTAACAGCCGTGTTATGTATCCTGTACTATGGAGGTAAACTGGTATTGGCAAGTAACACTGCTTTTTCTTTGAATGCCGGTGACTTTATTGCCTATATAGCAATTTTTTCCCAATTGATTCAGCCATTGAAAGCACTAAGCAATGCCTCTTACAATATTCAAAAGGGATCGGCCAGTATTGAAAGGATTGAAAGTCTTATCAATGAAAATGTGGAAATCAAAGAACCGGCAAATCCAAAACATCTGGAGGAGTTTAAAACCAGTATTGAATTAAAGAATATCAGCTTTGGTTATGACGATCAGCCCATACTGAAAAACATTAATCTTACCATTAAAAAAGGTCAAACCATTGCACTTGTAGGAAGCAGTGGTGCTGGAAAAAGCACATTGGCCGATTTGATACCAAGATTTATTGATTCAAGTGAAGGAGAAGTGCTGATTGATGGCATCAATATCAGAGAGTATTCTTTAAACAGTATTCGTGGTCAAATGGGAATCGTAACACAGGAAGCCATATTATTTAATGATACAATTGCAAACAATATTGCATTGGGAGTAGAACATGCAGACATCAATGCAATTATACAGGCTGCAAAAATTGCCAATGCCGATAACTTCATACAGAAAAAAGAAGATGGTTATGAAACCAATGTGGGCGAAAGAGGTATGAAACTTAGTGGTGGCGAAAGACAAAGGCTTACCATTGCAAGAGCTGTATTAAAAAACCCTCCCATACTTATTTTAGATGAAGCCACTTCTTCTTTAGATACCGAAAGTGAGCGCCTAGTGCAGGATGCCATCAATAACCTGATGAGTAACCGCACATCTATTGTTATTGCTCACAGGTTAAGTACGATCCGCCATGCAGATGAAATCATTGTTCTAAAAAAAGGAGAAATAGTAGAAAGAGGCACACATCAAAGTTTAATTTCTCAGGACGGATTTTATAAAAGACTGGTAGATATGCAGGAAGTAAAATAATTCACCAAAACGTCCTGAAAAATATTTTCAGGACGTTTTGAATTATAAATATTGTATTAATCTTTCTTAGCAAGTTCTCCATTCAGTTCATGAATATAATTGAGCAGCTTATCCCTGCCCGATTTCTTAACGGCACTGGTTACAAAATGCATAGGCAAAAACATCCATGTCTTTTTCATGGCTTCCAAAAAAGCTTTTACATTTTTACTTACGATACGTTGGTTTTCTTTATCGCTTTTGGTAAATACCAGCGCAAAAGGCACTTCCCATTTTTTTAAGTTTTCCAAAAATTCCAGATCAATTTTTTGTGGACTATGCCTTGCATCTATCAACACGAACACCTGCGAAAGGTTTTCCCGCTTGCGCAAATAATTTTCTATCATTTGCTCCCACCTGCGGCGGCTGGTAATACTCACTTTGGCAAAACCATACCCTGGCAGATCTACCAGATACCAATGATAAACAGTTTCCTGATTTTTTCTTTCTTCTGTTACACCGCTACTTACTACATCAAAATGGTTAATCAGCTGGGTTTTACCGGGGGAGCCGGATGTTTTGGCCAGTTTTTCATTATTGCACAGCATATTGATAAGCGAAGACTTGCCCACATTACTCCTGCCAATGAATGCGTATTCCGGTTTATCGGGCACCGGGCACTTTTCATAATCAGGATTACTAATAATATAACTGGCTTTTTTTATTTGCATACGTGTAAAATTAGGCAGCAATTTTAACTTTTTAGCTTTTATCATTGTTTAGACCTAAATGCAACCTCCAAACTAAACAACTTATATTTGCAACTTTCTATGACAAAATTTGCACACGATAGCGTAGTTCCCGATAAAGATTCGGCTTTTACCAAAAAAGAGCAGGTAGCCGATATGTTTGATGACATTGCTCACAGATATGATTTTTTAAACCGTTTCCTGAGTGGAGGCCTTGACATCCGTTGGCGAAAAAAAGCCCTAGGCTATTTAAAAACACTTCAGCCAAAAAAAATGCTGGATGTTGCCACAGGAACAGCAGATGTTGCGATTATGGCATCGGGTTTGCTTAAACCAACATCTATTACAGGAATCGACATTAGTGATGGAATGCTGGAAATTGGAAGAAAAAAAATCAATAGGCTGGGACTTCAAAATACAATAGAACTGTTAAATGGAGACAGCGAAACAATAAAATTTGAAGACAACACGTTTGACGCAGTATCCGTAGCTTTTGGTGTTCGCAATTTTCAAAACCTTGAAAAAGGGATGTCAGAAATCTTAAGGGTGCTAAAACCTGGCGGAAAACTGGTCGTACTTGAATTTAGCAAACCAAAAATGGCCTTGGTAAAATCCTTTTATAATCTCTATATGAAAACGGTAACACCCAATATGGGTAAACTGTTTTCAAAAAACCGAAACGCTTACCAATATCTTGACGAATCCATCCGGAAATTTCCTGAAGGAAATGATTTTATCAAAATACTTGACGATGCCGGATACATCAACACATTATGTAAACCCCTGAGCTTAGGAATATGCAGTATTTATTGCGGAGAAAAATAACAGGAATAATTATAGCAATCGTTGCGGTACCATCTGTTGCGTTTACGCAAACATTTGAGAACCTCAATCAAGTAGATCATGATGAAAAAAACCTTCATTTTGGTATCAATGTGGGCATGAACAGATCTCACTACAATTTTACACATCACCCACGTTTTTTACAATATGATAGTGTGATGGTGGTAGAAAGTATTAATAGCACAGGTATTAACCTAGCATGGCTTGTCAATAAAAGGCTGAGTGACCATTTTGACCTGCGCACTTTTCCACTTAATCTAACTTTTACAGAAAAAGCATTTGAATATTATCTAAAGTACCCCAACAGGCCTGCAGGAGAAGACACTATTAGTATCCGAAAAATACAGGGCATTACACTGGCTTTGCCCCTGCAAATAAAATTTAGCAGTGATCGTATCAACAATTTTAAAGTATATATGCTTGCCGGTGGGAAAGTAGAATATGACCTGGCTGCCAATAAGGGTGCAAAAAATGCTGAAAACCTCATGAAGCTTAAAAAAATTGATTACGGAATTGAAGCTGGTATTGGCTTTCATATTTACTTTCCCGTTTTTGTGCTCACACCTGAACTAAAGTTGGGATGGGGGTTAAACAATATGCACGAAAGAGATAAAGACCTTAAATTTTCTAATGTGATAGATAAGATCAACGCAAGAACAATCTCCTTCTCCCTCACAGTTGAATAAATTAAAAAACCCGATTCTGGAATCGGGCTTTTTAATTTCAATGAGCTGATTATTTAAAAATCATAATTTCTCTTAAACATATTTAGTCTAACCCCCGCAGTGACCATTGTAGTATTTGTCCGACCACTTACACCTGCTAACTCATAACTTCTTTGCAATAAGGCAAGATCAAAATTCAGGTTTTGCCTCCACTCATATGAAACTTGGAGTACGCCATTAAAGCAGCTTCCTTTTTTTCCTCCTGCCATTTTAAAACCATCATTGGAGGATCGGGTTGTATAATCCCTAAAAATATTTCCTCCGAAATTTATCCCTGCACTATCTAGCCCCTGATTATAATAAATTGCCCTTGCATAAATATGCCATTTGTTAGCAGGCTGATAATCCAGTATTCCAATAAACTCCTGAAAATTGGCTCCCAGCGGATGAGCGAGCGGTTGATTGTAATGCGTATAATTGGCTATCGTATCATTGTGAGAATAAGTAAATGGTCTTACACGGTTTGTTTCAAACTGCAAATCCATATTCTTAATCCCAAAAGCATCAATATATTTCACCCCTGCCTGAATACCGAATTTATTAACCCAGCTGGTTGGATTATTTTTTACTTCTTTCAATATAAATTCATCTAGTAAAAATTGTCCGTAAAACTGAAGCCTGTGTGCAACATTGGCTTTAAAATCCAGCCCAGCCAATGCATTATCAGGACTGCCCACAGTACCTTCTATATGCCTGTAAAATATAATAGGATTCAGATATTGAAAATCAAAATGGTCCTGCCTGCCAAACACAACCCCTTCAAACAACCCAACGTTTAGCCACTTGGTAACATTCATACTCAAGTGATGCATCGCTGCATATTTTCGCGGCAAAAGCTTGTCCCCACTTTTTTTAAACTGTGGCATCAGTTCCATAAAAATATTCTGGTAATTCAGCTTCCATATTTTAGTATTGATTTTTGCGAACAGATTACTATTTCCCCAATCACTAAGAAACAAACTGCGATAACCATTTCCTATAAAATTTTTATCATATCCTAATTGAAAGTCGATAAACTTAGCTGCATTAAAAGTGATGTATCCTCTAGCATCAAAATAATCGACCCCCGTTTTTTTAAAGGTCTTATAAAAGCCAACACCGGGAACTGCTCTGTATTTGCCTACCTGTTGTTGAAAAAAAACAGGACCCCGTTCCTGATTGTCGGTGATAAAAGATGAAAATCCTATTTT
>CANNJE010000039.1 GCA_947504605.1 Chitinophagaceae bacterium | reverse complement strand
ATATTTTTTGATTGTTTTAGAAACTCCAGGTATTTTAATCGCATTTGCTTTTTTGCTTCAAGCCTCGATTTTGTATCTACCAATTGGCCGGTAACATCTTCCGTTTTAATGCTTCTTTCAATAACTTTAATATCTGTGCCTCCTAATTCATTCATCAGACTTTCAAATTGTTGCACGGGTACTTTAATGGTTAGAACCATTTCTGACTTTTCTTCTGAAAAAAAATCGTCTTCTCCTGCTATGTAGGCACCATACTGTTTTATTTTTTTATGAAGTCCCTCATTGTAATCTTTAAATTTTTTCACTTCGAGTTTTACCGAAGCTGTTTTAATAATCTTCTTATCCCAATCAACATTGGTCATTACAGGTTTTATAACTGTTGGAGCAGAATCATATAAAGCAGGTTCTGTAGCAGTAGTTGGAACAGGTATTTGCTGCTCTTCTGTTTTTGCTTTCTCCCCAGAAAGGCTAATATCCTGTGTTGTATTTTCAGCTTTTTGATCAGACCTATGCTGACAGGAAAAGAATAAAATAGAAATTAAGAATGCGAAACAAATAAGATTTGCTTTCATAAAAAATGTTTAGATGAATGAGATGCTCATTGATACAGTTTTCATAAATTATGTAACCCCATATGTTTGTTAAAGGAAATGCAAAGCGCAAAATAAATCTATAAAATATTTCTGCAATCCTCTGAAATATTACATGATTATAAGTTTGCAGCTATTATAAAACTGAATCCAAAAAGTGGAAATCGAACAGAAGAGCCAAGGGGTTTAATGCTTCCTGAAAATGGTATTCAAATATAAACATGTAGATATTAATTCTGTTGGAATTTATTTATTTTCTCCGGCTAGTTCCATAATTATTTGCCACTCTTCTTCTTTCACCGTTTGTACTGAAAGTCTGCCTAATCTAACGAGATCCATGTTTACAAGTCGGGGGTCTTGTTTTACCAGTTGTAATGGAACTGATTTTTTTAATTTTTTTACCGGTTTTAAATCTACTACTACCCATGCATCGTCCATCGAAGTTGGATCCTGGTAATATTCTTTCACTACTTTAGCAATGCCTACAATCTCTACACCTTCATTGCTGTGATAAAAAAGCACCCGATCCCCTTTCTGCATTGCTTTTAAATTATTGCGGGCGCCATAATTGCGAACCCCATCCCAGAAGGTTATTTTGTCTTCTACAAATTGGTCCCAACTATATTTAAAAGGTTCCGATTTTACCAACCAGTTTGCCATTGTAACTATTTTAAACAAATAAATTAAGAAAGTAATTACTCCCAACCGCTAGCCAGAACATCGGCAATATGCATTGTTTGAATAGGAAGTTTTTTGTTTTTGATTACGCCATCAAGTTGCATCAAGCAACTTAGATCTGTTGAAATAATATGTGAGGCGCCTGTTGCCATAGCATTGGTTAATTTTTGATCGGCCATTGCAGTTGATATGGCATCAAACTTTACAGAAAAAGTACCACCAAATCCACAACAAGTTTCATTGTCATCCATCTCTATTAATTCAAGTCCTTTTACATGGCTTAATAATCTTCTGGGACCTTCTTTAATTTTGCACTCCCTCAAACCTGCACAGCTATCATGGTAAGTAACTTTAGCATTCATAACGGCATTAAAATTTTCTATTTTAAGGATATCCGTTAAGAACTCAGTAAATTCATACACTCTTTTACCCAAATCTTTTACCTGATTATGGGTAGAGGCATTTTCGAACATTTTTGGATAGTAATTTCTAACAAAACCGGTGCAGCTGGCACTAGGAGAAACAATGAAATCCGTTCCTTCAAAATCGTTTACAAATTTATTTGCCACAGCTTTACACTCGTCTGTAAAACCAGCATTAAAAGCCGGTTGGCCGCAGCAGGTTTGATTGGTATTGTAGGATACTTCACAACCAGCATTTTCCAATACTTTAATCATATTAAAAGCTGTAGAAGGATACAGCTGATCTACAAAACAAGGTATAAATAACTGAACTTTCATGTTTTTCAACTGCTGGTTTAATTAAGTATCGGGTAAGCTTAAAATATCCAATTATGGTTTAGGATAAGAATGCAGCAAAGCAATCATTTTTAGTGCCGTTGCTGCGGCTTCCTCTCCTTTATGCCCATGAATACCTCCTGTTCTTTCATCTGCCTGTTCCTGTGTATTTACTGTTAAAACACCGAAGATAATAGGCACAGGCAATTGAATATTTAAAAGCCCAACACCATTTGTAACAGCATTGCACACATATTCAAAATGTGGTGTATCGCCTTTGATAATACAGCCCAATGCTATAAAGGCATCGGGTTTACATTCTTTATACTGGGTGTTTTCCCAATAGCTTTTTATTGCAAAAGGTATTTCAAAAGCACCAGGCACTGTAAGAAGTTTGACTGTAACATTATTTTGTTGTAAAATATTGATACAACCTTCTTCAAGTTTGTTTACCACCTGTGCATTCCAATCGGTACGAACAATTACAACACAGGCATCCTTTTTTAACTGGATGCCTGATGTATCAAATATTTGAGGGGAGCTTGTTGCCATATAAATTAAACCATTTAGTTGTAATTATTTAGTCTCTCCCAACTTAGCAAGATTTTTATCTACTTCGCCATTTTGAACAGCAACATTAGAAGGGTATTTTTCTTTAACTTCCTCATAAAGACTGATAGCTTCTTTGTTATTGCCTATAGACACAGCATAAGATGCTGCCAACAACAATGCATCGGCTGCAAAAAATTCATCTTTTTCATTTACACTGGCAGCCTTTTTATAATTGCTAAGTGCTTCACTTGTATTTTTTTGCTCTGCATAAGCATGTCCTAAAAGAATATATACTTTATTCTGAATTTGTGAAGCACCATTACCGTCAAAATCACTCAAGTATTTAATAGCTTTTTCAAATTCATTGATATGAAGATAACTGGCACCTACCATATATTTTGCACGATTTCCAGCTTCGGTACTTCCGTATTGACTGATAATTTTTAAAAGGCCGGTAATTTTTTTACCTTCCAGTTCGCCGCCATTTAATGCAATACTTACTGAATCCTTATTAAAACCGCCAGTTGCCATTTTAGCAAACAGGTTTTCTGCAGGGAAGATTAATTCACTTGCTTTTTGTTGATTTGGAGTTACTACAAATTCCTGGTATGCATACCAACCTCCTATTAAAAGGATAATAGCGCTTCCTACATAAATAATAGGTTTGCTAAATTTATCCCAGAAACCTTTTACCCTGTCAAGGGCTTCAATTGGTTCGGTAGTAGCTGTAACTGCAGTTGCTTCGATAACTTTCTTCTCTGACATTTTTTTTGGGTTGTTAATTTTCTGGTAGTAATTGGGTTATTATTTGATATATGCTAAGCGAAAACCCCTACCAGTATTTACTATATTTCGCAAGCAATCTTTTTAAAATTAGTCAACAATAAATGGATAATCTTCCTGAACATAAACATCTTTCAGTAATTCATCATCAGATGGCCAAGGACTTTCCTCTGCAAATTTTACAGATTCATCCACTTCTGCTTTTACCCTGTCTGATATCACTTCAATATCTTCATCCGATACATTAAATTCAGTCTTTAATACTTTCAACACATGTTCAATCGGATCTTTTTCTTTATACTCTTCTAATTCTTCTTTAGTACGGTATTTCTGAGGATCACTCATACTATGACCTTTATAACGATAGGTTTTAATTTCTAATAAAGTTGGTCCACCCTTTTCTCTTGCACGGTTCACAGATCTTAAAACTGCATTGTGAACATCTTCAGGACTCATGCCATCAACACTGTCACTTGGCATTTCATAAGCATCCGCTAGTTTATAAATATCCAGAGTTTTACTGGTTCGGGAAACAGAAGTTCCCATAGCATAATGGTTATTTTCGCAAATGAATACAACAGGAAGATCCCATAGCATTGCCATATTAAATGTTTCATGCAGCATACCCTGCCTTGCAGCACCATCTCCAAAAAAGCACAGTACTACATTTTGGGTTCCTTTGTATTTTTCGGCAAAAGCCAGTCCAGCACCAGTTCCTATTTGGGCTCCAACAATACCGTGACCTCCAAAAAATCCTACATCAACACCAAAAAGGTGCATACTTCCACCCTTACCTTTACTACAGCCGGTAGCTTTACCATACAATTCCGCCATGCTCGCTTTTGGTGTAACACCCTTTGCTATTGCCAATGCGTGATTTCTATATGCGGTTATAAATTTATCGTCAGGACTGGTAGCTGTCATACAGCCGGCGGCTATAGCTTCCTGTCCAATGTATAAGTGGCAAAAGCCACGTATTTTTTGCATACCGTATAATTGCCCTGTTTTTTCTTCAAAACGGCGCAATAACAGCATTAATTCGTACCAATAGAGGTATGTTTCTTTAGAAAATTTTGTAGCCAATGCCTTGTAAAATTTAGGTTGCAAATATAAGGGAAAAAGATTCAAAGGTTTCAAAGGTTTAGCATGTTTAAAAAGATAAAAAATTTCATTTTAAAGAATGTTTGAATGCAGGATCCTATTTTCATAATAAAATGGCCATAATTGGGGGTTCTAAACTATACATTTATCCCTGCTTTCATATTAAGCATTAAAATTTATAAACACAGAAAACGTTTTATCTTGCAGTCTCATGCTGCAGCTTTCTAAAATATCACTTACTCTTTTTAAGAATTACAATTTTAACTCATTTGAATTTAGTTCAAGGGTAATTGGTATTTGCGGTTTAAATGGAAAAGGGAAAACCAATCTTTTGGATGCGATTTACTACTGTTGTTTTACTAAAAGTTATTTTACCAGCACAGATCAGCTAAACATCAGTTTTGGTAATGAAGGTTTCAGACTTGAGGCACTGTTTCAAAATGACAGTGGTAGTCAAAAAGTAGTTTGTATAAACCGGGGAACTGCCAAGAAAGAATTATTTCTAAATGAAGTGCCTTATGAAAAACTATCCAAACACATCGGACTTTTACCTACTGTGATGATTGCACCCGATGATATTGAGATCATAACAGGTGGAAGTGAAGGAAGAAGGAAATTAATTGATACCATATTATGCCAATTAGATTCCAATTATCTTCAACAACTGATGATTTATAACCGGGTTTTGCTGCAACGGAACAGCCTGTTAAAACAATTTGCAGAAAAGACCAATACAGATGAAGCATTGCTCCAGATACTAGATGAACAATTAGCAGGACCAGGAAATTTTGTTTTTGAAAGAAGAAAAACATTTTCGGCTGAATTTGTACCATTGGTTCAAAATTTTTATAAACAGATTGCAGAAAATGATGAACTCGTTCGCATTAGTTATGAAAGTAAACTGTTACAACATCGATTGGAAGATTTACTGAATAAAAACCGAGAAAGAGATGGATATCTTCAACGTACCAATGCAGGACCACACAAAGACGATTTATTTTTTGAATTAAATGGTCAGCCATTTAAATCAATAGCATCGCAGGGGCAACGTAAAAGCCTTTTGTTTGCATTAAAACTGGCAGAATATGAGATTATCAAATCAAAAAAAGGTTTTGCTCCCATACTGCTACTGGACGATGTTTTTGAAAAACTAGATGAAAGCAGGATGAAAAATTTATTACATTGGGTATGTAATGAAAATGAAGGGCAGGTCTTTATTACCGACACACATAAAGAAAGGCTTCAATTTGCATTTGAACAATTAAACGTAGCTGGACAGATCATAGAACTATAAAAAAATTAACTTTACACTATGGGAGAAATTTCTTTACAGGATGCCATGCAGCAGTTTTTAAAAAACAGCAAGTTTAAAACATATATTCAGGCTATACAAATAGAAGAATTATGGGAAACCATGATGGGAAAAACAGTTGCCAAGTACACCGATAAGATCCAAATTATTGGCACCACTCTTTTTATTACAACAACTGTTGCGCCGTTAAAAAACGAACTTCTTTACCAAAAAGATGTTATCCTTCAGCGAGTAAATGATGCTCTTGGGGAAAAAACAATTAAAGAAGTGGTTATAAAATAATTATTTATTAAACAAAGGTCTTAAGGTATAACCTTCCTTTTTAAGCAATTCAATCAACCCGTTTTTTCCGACCAAGTGCCCTGCTCCAACAGCCATAAATAGGTTCTTTGCAGGCAAAATTGTTTTTAGCTGCTCTACCCAATTCATATTACGTTTGTCTAACAAAATATCCAACCCATCTTTAACGCCAAAAGATGAATCATTAAACATTGTTTCGATTTGGTCAATTTGCTGGGACTGATACACTTTGAGCATACTGTCGAAAGCAACTTTGTACTTATCTATACTATCAATAGCATTCAACAAACTTTTTGCCTGATCTTTATATGAAATGCTGTCAAATACAGAAGCTTGAAAGGCAATGGTTTCGAATCCTTTGATTTCGATCTTTTCTTTCGCCGCTATTTTTAGAAGTTCCTGTTCTACCCCACTCATACTTTTGCAAGGCATCATTTTAGGATAAAGAAATGCTTCCAGAAAAGATGGTTTCATCTTTTGAAAATTCTTTAAGGAAGTCCTTAAAGAATCTTTAAAATACATTTCAAGTTTTTGGTATTCTTTTTCCGAATAAAAATCATGAAGATTTTTTCCGTCTTTCATATTCATAAAAAACAGGGCGCCTAAAGTATTGGATGCATCATCCAGGTCCATTTCAAAATATACTTCATCCGTACTTTTTATTGCCGCTAGCAGATTATCGCTAAATTTTATATCATCCTTACACATCATGTGAAAAGTGCCAAAAAGATAGCTGGGGCTTTTTAAATCTTTACCCGTTATTTCCCAAAGCAATGTATTGTTGGTTGAATTCCCAGCTAGTTTATGCTCTGGCTGTGAATGGCAGTTTTGAAACAAAAGCAAAAAGGATAAAAAAACAATCGTTTTCATGTAAGTAATTTAGTAAATTTATATGGTCCAATCGTTATCAATTCTTCTAACCAACGCCATATAAACTCCCCCCCTTTTCAAAAAGCCGATCGATGCTTTTTTCGATTGCCGAATCCTTTTCAACGGGGGGTGCATGATGTGGTTTTATTCTTGCATCAATAACCAGCGATCCGTTGCAGCCCCAATGTTTATTGAATGTTGCAGCATCTATTCCATAAATATCATGAGATGGATTGCACCTTGTGAATGTAACCCATAAAAAATTCTGAAGATTGGCACTCACAAAATCTGCATCATCCGCTACAATCAAAAAAGGGAAATTTTGTAAACTTAAAAGATGTTCTTTTAATTGTTCATCAAGCACAGACATTTCATCGTGTGCTGAATTATAATTTTTAAATTGGTCTGTTTGCATAACCAAAACTCCCGGCATTGCTATTTTGGGATTTACAAATTGCGACAGTCCTTTAAAAATTTCAGGTACTTCTGTACCCAATTCTCTGATTATTGCTCCATACGCTGCAAAAACAACTTTACTACCGCTGTTTAAACCTGTGCCTGAATAATCTAGGGTATCAATGGTTGTATTGGTATAAAAATGTACATCCCTTTTAAGATTAATTCTTTGAAGGATATATTGAAAATATTCCTGAATATGATGGGTTGTTAATTTGTTACTATCATCTGCCGTAATAAACAAAAACTTGGCAAGGCTTAGCTGTCCTGTTCCCAAAACATGATTGGCAATGGTCAGTATTTCGGCTGGCTGTTTGGTTGGTGCATAGGGTGTATACCTTTCACTGCCGATAGCCAGCAATAAAGGGTGCACTCCAGCAGCATCCACCGCATTTACTTCTTTGAGTCCTGGAATTTCCTGTTGCAAAGCGTTGCCTGTAATTTCATGAATCAATTGACCGAAACTGGTATCTTCCTGTGGAGGTCTGCCCACCACCGTAAAAGGCCAAATTGCGTTTTCTTTGGCATACACTTTATGCACTTTCATTAATGGAAAATCATGTTTCAGGCTGTAGTAACCGAGATGATCGCCAAAAGGTCCTTCCGGTTTATTTTCTCCGGGATAGACTTCTCCGGTAATTACAAAATCAGCATCGGTACTAATGCAGTACCCATCTTCATATATATACCTAAACCTCCTTCCGCCTAGTACACCGGCAAAAGTCATTTCGCTGATACCTTCAGGCAATGGCATAACTGCTGAAACTGAATGAGAAGGTGGGCCGCCAACGAAAATACTTACTTTAAGAGGGAGTCCTTTTTTATTGGCTTTTGTTTGGTGCACACCAATACCTCTGTGTAACTGGTAATGCAGTCCTATTTCCTTATTCAGCGTATATTCATTACCGTTTAATTGTATCCTGTACATTCCCAGATTTGCATTCAGTATTCCGGGTTGATCTACATCCTCGCTGTATACCTGCGGCAACGTAACAAAAGCGCCACCATCCATTGGCCAATGTTTTATCTGTGGAATATCTTCAATTTTTATATTACTATGGAGAACAGGCTTAGACAAAGGGTTTTTAAGCGGCAATGCTTTAAATGCTGCGAGCCCTGCTTTAAAATTATTGATGGGATGCTTTATACCTTCTACAGGATTGCTTTTAAGGTCTATTAATTGCTGAACAAGCTGAAGGGTATCTCTGAAAATAAATCGGCTCCTGTCCAGTGTTCCAAAAATATTAGAGGCAGCACGAAATTTACTTCCTTTTACATTTTCGAATAACAAAGCAGGGCCTCCTGCTTCAAATACCCGCAAATGTATTGCAGCCATCTGCAGATGAGGATCTGTTTCTTCTTTTATTCTAATAAGCTGCCCGTTCTTTTCCAGATCAAGCAAGCATTCTTCCATTGAACGATACGCCATTGATTTTTTTTACTTTGTAAAAGTAAAACAGATTTAATTGCGGGAAGTTGAAACTTTGTTACTTATATTTTTAAAATTAGTTTTTAAAAATTTGCATACTTCCGCCGCCGGGTCCACCCATCATACGATTTTGCTGAGGAGCCTGTCCCTGAAACTTATTAAGCCTTAAGATACAGGTTAGCATATAATACCTGCCAAGTCTGTTGGTACGTGTATCGGTAATAGCACTGCCGGTAACCGTACGGTTTACGCTGGTATTTTCATTAAGCATATCCAGCGCTTGTAATCGAAGTGACATATTTTTCTTTTCGAAAAATTGTTTTTCGAGTGAAGCATTGATGATAAATGGATTGGAAGTTACATTACTTGAAAAACCATTGTTAATGGTTTTATCCAAATCATAATTTAAGATAAAATCTTTTGGAAGGTATATCCTTGAATTATGAGAAATGGTCCAAACACGGGTTGTAGCATTTAATTGTTTTTGTAAACTGTACTCTGTATTACTTAGCCTAAAGTTTAGGGCTACATTGGTTTCCAGCCATTTTTTTAATTTATAATCAGTAGAAAATCTTTGACCCAAATTCCAGTTTTTACCCTTGTTCAACTGATCACTTACATAAGAAACGTTGTTGTTATAGGTAATATTTCCACCATAATTAAACACGTATTTCCTATTTTGAATTGGCTTTGATACATTGTAAAATCCGGAAATCGTATAATAACCGTTTGCATTTAAATAACGGGTTTCCTGAACTCCAGCCCCCTTATTAAATGTATTGTTCACAATTTTATCATTGGTAAAAGAAGCTGAGATATTACCAAAGAAAACATTACCAGATATAAAATCGAAATTATTGTACCGCATACTAAGGGTATTGGTAAATTCTGGTCTAAGGTTGGGATTACCAACGGTAATATATTGGGGATTAGAATAATCGGTGATTGGTTGCAACTGTGTATAAGAAGGTTGATTGGTGCTTCCATTATAGTTTACACTAAAAGAACGGCTGCGAGAAAAATTGTAAGCATACCTGATCGTAGGAAAATAATTTACGATATCCTGCTTATAAAGGTATTTACCGGTAATAGAATTGGTTTGTATGCTTGCAGGTTGCACTGCCATGCCAATTGAGTAATTGTATTTTTTCTCATTTACCCTGTAGTTGGCCCCAAACCTATTGGTGATATAAGTATTATCAAAAATATTACTAAGCGTATCTGCAAATACTTGCATTCCGGTAATTGGATCAACAATAAAGTTTTCACGGTCGTTACCTGCAAATTGCCTGTTATAAGAATAGTTAAATTCCAGACTTTTTTTGCGGCTAAGTGGTTCTATGTAAGATGCTCGTAAACCTGAATTTTTGCTATTGTTATTCTGAGTGATATATTGATTCAGGATCGAATCCCTTGAATTCCCTAAAAGATCATAATAAGTCGTAAGGTTATCTGCATAATCTTCTGAAGTAGTGGTGCTGGTTCCTGCATTCAGATTAAGGGAAAATGTTCTACCCTTTTTTTGAAAACGGTGGTTGTACAAAACTGTACCGCTAAAATTAGGCACATTAGAATTGGAGACCGTTGAACTTACACCTTCGTTTGACTTGATATTGTTGTTGCGTAAAAAACTAAAATCTGAAACGTTATCAGCATCCGTTTTTCTATAACTCACGTTGGGCGTTAGTTTGATATAGTTAAATGAATCAATCTTATATTCTATATTAAATGAAAACCGATGATTGGTACTAACGCTGTAGTTATTGCTATTTTGAATATTGGTAGTACTGCTGTTTAAAAAAATATTCTGCTGAGTAGTATTGTTTAAAGTACGGGTGTCCTTTTGCGAAATACTATAATTGCCATAAGCTGATACTTTGGGTCCCCACTCATCCTTAAAATTGATACCTAAAGATTTGGAAAGATTAATACCATCATTGTTTCCAAAATTACCGAACGAAGAACCTACACCTGCACCGCCCCTACCTATACCAAGGCTGTTTGCCATCCCTGCCATTGCCCCGAAATTAAAAGTACTTGCGTTGGTATTGTTTACATTTCCAATAATGGATACCTGGCGTTCATTGTTAAAAATGTTCAGCGATAAAGATCCAAGATAGCGGCCTTCCGTTCCTCCACCAGCTGTTACTGTCCCAAAATATCCTTTATTTTTATCTTTCTTCAATTGAATATTCAGTGTTTTACTTGCTTCACCATCTCTAACTCCTGTAAATGCACTTTGGTCGCCGTAATCATCAATAATTTGAATCTTATCAACCATATCAGCATTTAACTCTCTGGTGGCCGTTGTTACATCTCCACCAAAAAAATCTTTACCATTAACTTTAACCTTGGTCACCTCTTTACCCTGTGCGGTTACTTTACCGGTTTTATCAACTTCAACGCCTGGAAGGTTTTTTAAAACCTGTTCTACATTATCATTTTTACGATACATGGTACTGTCTATCGTATAAGAAACAGTATCTTCTTTGATTTGAATTTTAGCGGCTTCAACTGTAACCGTCTCAAGCGTGTAATCTCCCCGGCTCATAGCAATATCCCAAATCAATTGCTCTCCTGTTTGATCGGTATAATCATACTCATTGATGAATTTTTTATATCCTATATAAGTGATGCCCAAGGAAATTTTTCCGGCAGGTACATTTGATATACTGAAGTTTCCTTTATCGTTTGAGAGCACTTTTAAAGAATCCTTTTTACCATTAAAGTAAAAAATGACTGAAGCTCCTGAAAGTGTTTTGCCTTCAGTTGTTTTTACAGTACCTCGTACTCTAACAATCTTTTGAGCAAATGAAGTTGTTGAAAATAAAAAGCCAATTAAAAGTATTAAGAGATATTTCATGAAAATGATGAGTTGTAGGGGTAATTTTTAATAATAGGACGCAAGATGCAACTATTCTACGAATGGTTTCATAGATTTTGATAAGTGGTAGCATTTAGGCATTATCGGCTAAACAATTTCTTCCAAAATGGTCTCTTTATTAAAAGAATTGATAAACTGAATAACTGTATTGAGAAAACTGTCTTTTTGATTAAAAAGAAACTGATGCTTGATAGGAATCACATAAATCGGATAATTAGCCAGATCTTTTTCGAACTTATGTAATCGCACGGCATCTTTTTCCGTAGTAATAATGAATTTGTTTTCTGATTGTATTTTTTCAAACTGCTTTTTTATTTCATCTAAATCATCGGAAGAAAAGATATGATGATCTGTATAACGCAACATGTCATATGAGTTTACATGTTTGTTTAAATAATCTTTTAATGGTTTTGGATTGGCGATACCACAAAGTAGCAATACATCAGAAGTAATATCAAAACTAGCAACGCTATTATTAAAAAGATGGTAAGGTTGTCCGTAAATGATTTCTGAAAAAAAGACCTGCTGGCCAGGTGCTGGATTTATTTCTTTAATAATCGAATTTTTCTCTTCTTCGGTAAGATCTGTTTTACATTTTGTAACAACAATAATATGGGCTCTTTTCATACTTGCTTTAACATCCCGCAAGTCTCCTGCCGGCAACATAAAATCTCTGGTATATAAATTTTTGTACTCTGTTAATATAATATTTAAGCCTGCATTTACGGTACGGTGCTGAAAAGCATCATCCAGGATAATCACTTCTGTTTCGGGTTTTTGATGAAGTAACTGCGGAATTGCCACCAGCCTTTCCTCTCCTACTGCCACTGTTAGATGTGGGAATTTTTGATGAAACTGCATAGGCTCATCTCCAATATCAAGGGCGGTGCTTTCTTCGGTTGCGATGGCAAAACCTTTTGTCATTCGTTTGTACCCCCTGCTTAGGGTTGCTGTGTTGTATTGGGATTGTAAAACTTCCACCAGCAATTCTGCCATCGGTGTTTTTCCTGTGCCCCCAACCGCAATATTACCAACGCAAATTATTGGAAAATTAAAGGATGCGGATTCTAAAATATTTTTATCGAACATCCAGTTACGTATCCATATAATTATACCATACAAAAAGGAAAATGGCAATAACAGATATCTAAAACTTTTGAGTAGCAAGTAAAATTAATTAAGTGATTTAAAACTATATATTTTTTCAGGACTGATACAATAATCCAGTTTAACATCATTTTGATTGGTGCCCTCAATAACCTGTTCCGGTTCAAAAAAACTAAATCCTATCTTAATGGCCTTTGTGCATTGTTTAAGAAAGCGGTCATAGTAACCTTTTCCATATCCAACCCTATGTCCATTTAAATCAAAAGCCAATAAAGGAACAAAGATCAGCTCTATTTCTTCAGGAAACATTGGCATGGTATCTATAGGTTGCGGAATACCGAAATTGTTTAGTTCGAATACAGTATCATCACTAACAACAACACTAATCATATCTGCAGAAGACGGATGCACTACGGGATAAAATAAAATCTGGTTGGGGTTTTTAAAATAACAATAGTCCGTAATAAGTTGCGGATCAAATTCATTCATCTTCTCTATAGGAGCATAAGTCATAATCAAAGTAGGAATTTCGATATTCAGTTTTTGAAACTGAATCAGTATCATGTCCTCCATTTTAGACTTTTGTGTTGCTGTAATTGCCGCACGTTTTTCTTTATAAACTTTTCTAAATGTTTCTTTATTCATCAGACGCAGATTCGTTCTCTTGTATAAAAATCGAAAAAATGGTTGTTCCATAATTCCGTTCACTCCTATAAAAAGCTGTTTTTTTATAATTGTTGCGGGGTGTGTGTTCCAATACAAACCAACCTCCCGGTTTTAATAAGTTTTTTTCAAATATTCTTAAAGGAAGCTCATCAATATTCGTTAGTGCATAAGGAGGTCCAGCAAAAATAAAATCATATTGCTGGTTGCAGCTATCTATAAATTTAAAGACATCCGATTTTACCAGTTTAAAATTTTCAAAATTAAGCATTGCTGAAGTTTTTTTGATAAACTCAAACATATTTGAGTCTTTCTCAACAATGGTAAGATCCTCGCAGCCTCTACTGGCAAGTTCATAACTTATACAGCCTGTTCCTCCAAAAAGATCCAGTGTTTTCAGTTCTTCAATATCGAGGTTGTTTTGAATGATATTAAACAATCCTTCTCTGGCTATATCAGTCGTAGGCCTTGTGTGAGGCATATTTGCCGGAGGCGAAATTCTTCTTCCTCCATGTATACCACTTATGATACGCATTTTGCCATTTGAATTAAGTGACTGAAAAAATGATCGGGATATTGTGCTACGGCATTTGTTGTTGTAATTTCTTCTGACAATTCCTGTAATTCTACATTTAAAAAATATCGGTACAGATCATCATACAAATTAGATTTCTTATCGATAAATCCTGTAAGCGTTAACGTTATCTCCTTTGGTGATATATGATGTTGTTTGCAAACATTCAACAAATGGTATGCTACGTCTGCTGGTGTATTATAATCAAAGAAACGGGTTATTTGTAATGTATGATTTATAAACAAAACAACTTTGATACTGTTTTGATAAACAATACAATAAAAAGAATCGGCATTTTTATAAAGCATTGGCAATTGTAGGGCAAGAGTATGATTATTAATTGCTGATGGGAATTGTACATTCAACACTTCCAATATATTGCGATCAACCCTATAAGACAGTGTAATATCTGGGATTGATAATTTTTCTGCGAAAACAGCTGAAGTATTATTGATAGCATGGATAGAGTTGAGGATTTCATCCTGCAGGTCAGCTTTATAAAGTACAGTAGGCAATAAACTGTATTCTTTAAAATTATAGCAGATATTAGCTGTTAAATAAGAAGGCAGATTTTCTTCTTCGAAAAAAACCGACAATTCATTAGCCAAATCAATAGCTGTAATATTTTTTTCAAATTGATAGATTAGTAAACCTTCAATTTTAAAAGGATTTTTTGAATAATATAAAAATGAAATGCCCTCCCATCCTACTTCTATCAGTAAATGACAGTTGTTTTCCAGCACTTCTTCCGGCAATATTTTAAATGCAGTTTTCAAATAATTTATTTAGGCTGGCAAAATAAGATAAATTTGTCGCTTTATGGAAACTGCAGCGTCAATAAATAATTTAAAGGTAGATGTTAACAACAGGCAAATATTGTCTATTGCGCTGCCTATTACCTTAGCAATTCTCATTCCTCAGATTAATATGCTTACCAATAGCATCTTCCTGGGGCAATTGAGTACAGAAGCCTTGGGAAATGCGGGGATTACAGGAGTATTTTATCTCATTTTTGCTGTTGCCGGTAATGGCCTAAACAATGCTTTACAAACCGTTTTCTCCAGAAATGCGGGTAGTGGTAACAGTGAGGCATTTAAAGTAATATTAGCGCAGGGCATTAGAATTGGTTTACAATTTGCACTTATATGTATTTTATTCACTTGGTTTATAGCTCCTTTTATTATGAAACAGGTAGCTGATCCTGTTTCTTATCCTTCGGAAATGAGTTTTTTAAAAATTCGTATTATGGGACTCCCGTTTTTATTTCTTTTTCAAATGGGAAATGCTTTTTTAGTTTCATCACTTAATAGCAAATGGCTGATGGTAGGATTTATATTTGAAGCAGCAGTAAACATTTTGTTTGATTATCTGCTCATTTTTGGCAAGGCAGGTTTTCCTGAAATGGGGTTTAACGGAGCTGCATTAGCGTCTGTAATGGCAGAAGCAACGGGTATGATCGTCGTATTTTTAGTGATAGTATATACCGGGCTCAAAAAAAGGTATCATTTACTGGAAGATTTAAGGTTTAACCGTTTATTTAATAAAGAAATATTAAGTGTTTCTGTTCCGTTGGTATCACAATATGTAATCAGTGTTACTACATGGTTGGTTTTCTTTTTATTGATAGAAGTACGAGGTACTGAGGCTAAAGCCATCAGCAATGTTATGAGAAATGTATTTGGTCTTGCAGGTGTTTTTGTATGGGCCTTTGCGAGTACCACTAGTTCTATGGTGAGCAACCTCATGGGGCAACAAATGGAAGAAAAAATAATACCCCTTGTGAAAAGAATTATGTTTTGGAGTATGGGGCTTTGTGCATGTATGTGTGGATTACTAAACCTGTATCCTGAATTCTTTTTTCGGTTGTTTGGACAAAATGCGGCATTTGTTACAGGAGGTGTTACCGTTATCAGAATGGTTTCACTTGGGTTGTTGTTTATGAGCATTGCCAATATATGGCTAAATGCAGTAACCGGTACCGGAAAAACCAAAGTAAATTTGATGATTGAAATAGTAGCTATTTCCCTCTACCTGGGCTATACCTGGTATTTTATGAAAGTAAATTATATATCACTTGCAATGGCCTGGAGCAATGAATTTATTTACTGGACATCTATTTTTATTATGTCATTTATATACATGAAAAGCGGGAAGTGGAAAACTAAACGTTGATAATTGTTAGTTATAAAACCAGTAAATATTTAGAGAAACGAACCAACCATTATTCCCAGTCCTTTATCATTTTTAATGCTTCGGCTTTGTGTTTCGAATCATCCTCTGTACTTAATGGAAATGTTTGTATTGTCCTTAGAAGTTTAATGGCTTTTTCCGTCTGCCCATCTCGATGATATGCTTTTGCTAATTCAATATAGTTTAAAATAAAAAAGGGCATCAGGGTTTTAGCTTTTTCAAAATACATGATGGCATCTTTTAATGAAGCTTGAGGCAGCCCGCCATAAAATATTTTTGCAGCAGCTCTTTCCACTGCATTTACACTGCTTATTTCATAACTCCATCTGCCAAGAATATGCCAAGCCAGATAATTATTAGGATTTGTTTTTAAGGCAATCTCTACATGTTTTCTTATTAGTTTGGCATCTTTAATTTTTTCTTTACCACTTCTAGCCATTGTTGATTTTCCGAGTATCATTGCTATTGAAACATTTGCCTGATCGTTTAACGGAGCATGTTTGATAGCAATGGTTGCATAGGCCAATGCGGCTTTAAACCAAGCTTCCCGACTGTTTGTATTGGTTTCCCTCGTACCTATGCGGCTGCATAATTCGCTGCTTTTTGAAAGTGCATAAATATTCGCAGGTTGTAATTGAAGTACTTCTTTCAATTTATTCAGTGCTGCCAATTCATTAGGAATTTCTTCAAGTCTTTTGGCTTCTCTTAATAATACATTTACATCCTGCGAAAAGCAGGGCAAGATGAATAATAAAAAGAGGGTTTTCATCAACAGTATCTTCATAATTAAAACTGTTTTGAAAATGATACTCCCACACTGCCGGTAAAATTAGCAATAGGAGGATTTAATTTTTTAAGATGAATTTCTATTGATTTTATTCTTGTATCCAACTTGTAAATATCTGCAGCTATTTCTTGAGCAAGGGTTTCCAAAAGCTGCCTGGGCTGATTAAAATGCCTTTTTACCAATTCGTATACTGCCACATAATTAATGGTTTCTTTCATGGAAGTTATTAATCCTGTTTCTTCGAAACTGGCTGAGAGGCTTATTTCAAATCCTGCACCTACCACCACTTCCTCTTTGAATAATCCATGGTGGGCAAAAAAACGACAATTATGCAAATGAATAGTAAACATACCGGCAATTTTAAGTTTGAAATTATCAAACTATTTTAAAACTAACTGAAATTGAAAAGTTTCAAAAATCTGTAAGATTCTAGATTTTTGAAAATATAAAACCTTTTTTAGTGTAATCCTTTTTCACCCAAATATCTTTCTGCATCCAACGCAGCCATACAGCCACTACCTGCAGCGGTTACTGCCTGACGGTATGTTTTATCCTGCACATCTCCTGCAGCAAAAACACCCTCTATATTTGTTTTACTTGTTCCGGGAATGGTACTGATATATCCGGTTTCATCCATATCAAGATAATCTTTAAAAATTCCACTATTGGGCTCATGACCAATAGCCACAAAAAAAGCACTTACAGGAATTTCTGTTTTTTCATTGGTACTTGTATTAAGTAACCTTACCGCTTCTACTTTTTTCTCACCCAGAATTTCATCTGTCTGGCTGTTCCAGTGAATCGTAATATTAGGCGTATTTAACACTCTTTCCTGCATTACTTTACTGGCCCTCATTTCACTTCTTCTAACCACCATGTGCACATGTGTACATAATTTAGACAGGTACAAAGCTTCTTCCGCTGCAGTATCCCCTGCTCCAATAATAGCCACATCCTTTCCTTTAAAGAAAAATCCATCACAAACTGCACAAGCGCTAACACCATAACCGTTCAATCTTTGTTCACTTGGTAAACCCAGCCATTTAGCAGAAGCTCCTGTACTAATGATTACAGCATCCGCTTCAATCCATTTTTCCTCATCTATTTCAACTTGAAGTGGATGTTTGCTAAAATCTACTTTTGTAGCCAGTCCATAACGGATATCGGCTCCCATACGCACTGCCTGTTTTTCAAAATGCACCATCATTTCCGGCCCCTGAATTCCTTCTGGATATCCTGGATAGTTTTCAACTTCTGTTGTGATGGTCAATTGCCCCCCAGGCTGAATACCCTGATAAAGGACTGGTTTTAAGTTTGCTCTTGATGCATAAATTGCTGCAGTATAACCTGCAGGGCCTGACCCTATAATCAGACAACTTACTTTTTCGCTTATCTTCTTTTCCATTGTGGTTTTTATTCTTTTATAATTCTACGAAAATAATTGATTAATTGATAAGTATCACTGAGCAATCAATCTTCGGTAGCCTGCAGCATATCCAATGAAGATACCAAGGGCTCCATTACTGATATTACCTATTACTTTATTGGGCTGAGCAAAAGGATTTCCGATACTCTGGTAAGCAAATTCCCAGGTATTCCAGAAAGTATAGGAGGCTTTATCTATTGCACAAAATTTGAGGGTTACCGTATCCCCTCTTTTATAAAAATTACTGTCTGCTTTGGGAGGTTTATTCCGATCAATCCCCTGTGGCAACTGAATATCGTAGGTAGTTCCATCAATTACCTGATCGTCAAAAACATTTTCACCGGCTAAAAAAGCATCCGCATTTTTTTTTGTAAAATATCGAACATAATTCCCTCTCCCAGCAGGATCCGTTGCCCGCATGAACAAAATCCTTTTATTGGTATCTGGATTTTGTGGTGCCGCTTTAAACCAAAGTGAGTCAGGAAAATTAACATTGGCTGGAATATTAGTAACAGCATTGTATTCTTTGCCATTTGAAATAATTCTTAATGTATAATTTTTGTTGAGTTCTCCTTCAAAAGATGTGGCCAAACTGGAGCTGTCTGTACTGTAATAATAAGCCGAAATACCTGGCGCCACTAATATTGTATATTCCTTTAATTTATGAATAAGTGTTCCATTCGAAATATAAACATCCGCATTTCTAATAAAAGAATTCGTTAATAGGGCGGGATCTATTTTCTCGAAATAAGAGAAACTCCTCGTAAGAATGACGAGTGGAGCTTTGTTATTTTCGATTTGCGCATCCACCGTTAAAACCGGTTCAGATTCTTTTAAATTAAAATTGATGTTTTTTTCGCAAGAATAAAAAGCCAACAGGCTTAACCATAGCATCCACTTTTTCATTATACAAATTTAGAAAGTTTTCATATTTTTTTAAGAACACTAAAAGAACAAATGACTTTTTTATATAAACATTTTACCTGATTAAAAGTTGTATAATAACAAATGAATCCTATTCAAAAGGATAGTTGATATAAAAAGCCCCGGAAAATCCGGGGCTTCTATAAATTAAAAGATAAAGAATTATCCCAAATATGCTTTTAATGCACCACTATAACGTGCTTTTTGTAAACGTTTAATGGCTCTTTCTTTAATTTGACGAATACGCTCTTTTGTTAAATCGTATTTCTGCCCAATTTGTTCAATAGTAACCCCATTTTCACCATCTAGACCAAAATAAGCGTTCACAATTTCAGCTTCACGTGGACTCAATGATTTCAAAACACGACGAATTTCATTTTTCAATGAGTCGTGCATTACATCTTCATCAGTTTCATCTCCACCTTTCAGCAAATCACCCATGGCCACATCTTCTGCTTCGTGCACAGGTGCATCCAATGAAGTATGTCGGGTATTACTTTGAAAAATATTATTGATCTCAGTTTCGCTCATTTCAAGCAATTCTGCCAATTCCTCAGTTGAAGGTTCACGCTCGTGCTCTTGTTCAAAAGCCATATAAGCCTTGTTTGCCTTATTGTAAGTACCAATTTTATTTTGTGGCAAACGCACCAACCTACCCTGTTCTGCTAAAGCCTGCAAAATCGACTGACGAATCCACCAAACAGCGTAGGAAATGAATTTAAACCCTTTGGTCTCATCAAATCTTTGTGCAGCCTTAATCAAACCAAGATTTCCCTCATTAATCAAATCACTCAAGGAAAGTCCCTGATGCTGATACTGCTTTGCAACCGAAACAACGAAACGTAGGTTGGCCTGTACCAGTTTATCTAATGCCCGTTGGTCTCCCATCTTAATTTTCTGAGCAAGAATAGTTTCTTCCTCAGGAGTAATCATGGAGATTTTAGAAATTTCCTGCAAATATTTCTCAACCGCTTGTGAATCACGGTTGGTAATCTGCGTTGCGATTTTAAGTTGCCTCATTGTATATTATTAGTTACTAAATGTAAACACCTGATAGACATTTTTTGTTGGAATAACGTTGCAGGGACAAAAAATATGCCGATAAACCAAAAAAATTTGTGTGCAAAAGTACTATTGATTTCTTGGATTTCATAATGAAAGCAGAAAAAAGGAATAAGTAGTGTATAAAAAAATCATTTTTTTAACTTATAACGGCTTAAAATATAAATAAAAACAACTATAAGGCTCATTTTATCAGAATCTGCAGGTTTGGAACATCATTTCTTATTTTTGTTCAATGAATATCGATTTACGCTCAGATACATTTACAAAACCAACACCTGCCATGCTTGCTGCAATGATGGAGGCAGCTGTAGGTGATGATGTTTTTGGAGAAGACCCAACCGTAAATAAACTTGAAGCTGAAGCTGCAAGTATGTTTGGTTTTGACACTGCCCTGTTTTGTCCAAGTGGTACCATGACCAACCAAATTGGTATTAAATGCCATACCCAACCGGGAGAAGAAGTTATTTGTGATAAAGTGAGCCATGTTTATATCTACGAAGGTGGCGGTATAGCATTTAATAGTGGCTGTCAGGTAAAAGCATTGGACGGTAACCGTGGTCAAATAACGGCAGAACAGGTACTGGAAGCCATCAATCCGGATGATATACATAAGGCAAAAACATCATTGGTTAGTTTGGAAAATACCGCCAACCGTGGAGGTGGCAGCTGTTACGACTTTTCTGAAATAATTCAAATCAAGGAAGTTTGTCTAAAACATCAACTAAAATTACATTTGGATGGTGCCAGATTATTTAACGCCTTGGTTGCTAAAGGTGAAACAGCAAAACAGTATGGTGAGATATTCGACAGTATATCCATTTGCATGAGTAAGGGTCTGGGGGCTCCTGTTGGAAGTTTATTACTGGGAAATCGGGATTATATTAAAAAGGCTCGTAGGGTTAGAAAAGTATTTGGAGGTGGCATGAGACAGGCTGGCTATATCGCAGCGGCTGGTTTGTATGCATTGGAACATCATATTCCAAAGTTAAAACAAGATCATTTACATGCTAAACTTATTGCGGAGGCACTTCTAAGAAGGAATTTTGTGGGACATATGCTACCAGTTGAAACCAATATTATCATTTTTGAAATAACAGACAGTTTTACAGCAGTTGGCTTTTGTGATGAATTGCGCAAATACGATATTTTATGTTTGCCCATATCTGCCACGCAGGTTAGGATGGTTACGCATCTTGATGTAACTCCTGAAATGGTAACAAGACTGGTAAACTTATTAGACAATATGTGATAATTTATACAATCACTAAATCATAAAGTAATTTTACCAATTATTATTTATGATTCTATTGCTTTATTGTCAAATCAGCATTCACACATAACTTTGTTATAACGTTCTTTTGACTAATGGTTTGGTTATCAGACCTTTTTTATTTAACTCTTTATCAACAATTCATGTTTCCAAACATCAACCCAACTAAAACACAGTCCTGGAGTGCTCTTCAGACTCATTACAATTTATTTGAGCAGGTAAAAATGAAAGATCTTTTTTTTAACGACCCTGAAAGATTTGAGAATTTTTCATTAAAACTGGAAGATATTTTATTTGATTATTCAAAAAATATAATCACCCAAAATACCGTAGAAGTTTTACTTGAATTGGCTGAAGAATGTAAATTAAATGATGCCATTGAATCAATGTTTACTGGTGAAATAATAAATGGCACCGAAGGCCGGGCTGTACTACATACTGCACTGCGCAATTTTTCGGAAAAAGCTGTTTTACAGGAAGGCAAAGATGTTATGCCGGATATAAAAGCAGTGTTGCTGCAGATGAAACATTTTTGCAGCAATTT
>CANNJE010000038.1 GCA_947504605.1 Chitinophagaceae bacterium | reverse complement strand
GGAGGCTTTGAAAATATTTTTAATTATTATTATTTTTTTGGTGCTGCAGGTGCCGCATCTTTAATACCCAATTTCTTTTTCACAAGAGACAAAACATCATCACCCGGAGGAGCAACGATTACTGCATTGATATCAAAAATATAAGTATATCCATTTTCTTTAGCTACTACACGAATAGCATCCATAGCTTTAGCCCTGATAGGAGTAATTTTCTTCTGAGCTTCTTCCTGATACAATTCCTGAGCTTCGGTTTGGAAACCTTGTACTCTCTGATATAATTCGATTAATTCTTTTCTTTTGATTTCTTTCATGCTTGGAGAGAGCTTGGCAGAATCTTTTACAAAAAGACTGTCTTTAATTCCCAGTTCTTTCATTCTATCCTGTCCTTGTTGTGCCAATGCAGCTTGATATTCTTTCAATTCAGCATCTGCTTTTTCAGCTTCAGGCATTACACCAATTAGTTCATCTGTACTGATATAACCAATTTTGGTTTGTGCAGATGCATTAAATATTCCTAATGCCATCACACCTGCTACGATCAATTTTTTCATCATTGTGGTTGTTTTTTTTTAACTGATTTAGTTTGTTGTTATGATTTATTAAAGGTTGATTTTCCATACCATAAGCTGCATTAGCAGGTATGATTGTCATTTATTTAACACCCAGATTTTTGAGCAGCTCTTCACTCTTATCCAATTTGGGGTCGGCAAATATAACAGTAATTCCTTCACTTTTATCCAATATAAAATCATATTGTTTATCAATTGCCAGTTTTTGTACTGCATTGTAAACTCTATCCTGTATAGGTTTTATCAGTTCCTGTCTTTTTTTAAACAGATCGCCTTCAAATCCAAAACGTTTTCTTTGAAGATCTCTCAGTTCTTTTTCTTTATTATACAATTCATCTTCTCTCTTTTTCTTTAGGTTATCGGGCAACATAACCTGCTCTGCCTCATAGTCTTTGAACATTTTATCGACCGCTACCTGCTTTTGGTCAAGCTCCTGCTGCCATAACTGGCTAAATTCATCTAATTTTATTTGAGCATCCTTATAATCTGGTATTTTTTCTAATATGTATTTAGAATCAATTACTGCGTAACGCTGAGCATTACCTGTAAATACAGCCAAAGAAAAGAAAGCAAGGAATAAAAAAGTCTTCATAATATATATTTTTTACAAATAAACTAATAAAGCAGCAAACTTATTCAGGTTCCTGTCCTAACATAAAGGTAAATTTAGCGGCTCCTTTTATGCCGGATGTTTGATTATAACGATCTAGTCCAATTCCATAATCAAATCCCAACAAACCAAACATTGGAAGAAAGAAACGCATACCAACACCTACTGAACGACGTAATTTAAATGGATTATACTCTTTAAAGTCATACCAACCATTTGCAGCTTCAAAGAAAGCAAGGCCATAAATAGTACTACTTGCGCTTGTACTAAAAGGATACCTCATCTCTACAGTGTATTTATTAAATATCGTAAAGAACTCCGTAGGCTGAATTCCATCTGGATTTACTTTTGGGTTAGAATTGCTGTAAATAGGATATCCTCTGTGAGCAATGATATCGTAACCTAATAAAGCCTGTGTATTACTCAACCCTGCATCACCCACCTGGAATCTTTCAAAAGGAGAAATTCCAAGCTTAGAATTATACCTGCCGATGAAGCCATATTTGGCAGCAGCTTTCAAAATAAATTGTTTGTTTTTTTCTGCACCTCTTGCTCTTCCAATAGGTACATACCACTCCCCATTAAAACGCCATTTATGAAATTCAGGAAGTTTATATGGATTTTCACCCACTTTGGTAATACCAAGAAGAGAATATGGAAGTGTAAACTGACCACTTACCAAGAAGTTAGAACCACTGGTAGGGAAAATTGGGTTGGGTCCTGCTGAATTACGCAGCAATGTAAGTTTAAGACTGATATTGGTAGAATTACCGTTACTAAGTCCAGTGAATATCCTATCGTAATTTTTAAGTTTATACTGTTGAATATTCAATGAATAAATAAGGTTAAAAAAATCATCCGGCCATTTCAACTGCTTCCCAAGAGATATACCAAAACCCACTGTTTTTACAAAAGAAGTATCTCCGCAAGTTTTACAATATTGTCCTGTATAAGGATCGTATGCATTAGCGTATTTGGTATTATAGTAGTTTACAGAAAATGAATTTCTTTTTTTACCGCCGAGCCATGGCTCTGTGAATGAAAAATTATAAGACCTATAAGCTTTGCCGTTAGACTGAATCCTGGCACTTAGTTTTTGGCCATCACCAGATGGGAGCGGATCCCAACTTGATTTTTTGGTAATATTTTTAATAGAAAAATTATTAAATGTTACACCCAGCGTACCCGTTAACCCAATGCCACCACCAAAACCTGCGGAAAGCTCTAACTGATCTGCTGACTTTTCTTCTACCTGCCAGTTAATGTCCACCGTTCCCTTGTCGGCATTTGGAACTACATTAGGAGTAATTGTTTCAGGATTAAAGAAACCTAATTGAGACAATTCTCTTTGTGTACGTATTATATTTTCACGGCTAAATTTTTCTCCAGGAATAGTGCGTAACTCTCGTAAGATTACATAGTCTTTTGTTTTATCGTTACCAGATACCGTAATATTTCCATAAGTTGCTTGAGGCCCTTCGGTCATCCTTATTTCAAAATCGATGGTATCATTGTATACAGATGTTTCAATTGGCTCAACTCTAAAGAAAAGATAACCATCATCCATGTACAAACTTCCTATATCGCCACCTTCAGCAGACAATTGTTTACCCAAACGTTTGTTGAGTGTTTCAATATTGTAAACATCTCCTTTTTTTATAGCAAGTAATAAATTCAAGATAGAGTCGGCATATTTGGTATTCCCTTTCCACACCATGTTCCCAAAATAGTATTTACGCCCTTCTTTAACTTTAATATCAATATTTAGATTTCCCTTGATATCGTAAAACTGTGTATCTGCAACCAACAAGGCATCTCTGTATCCTCTGGAATTGTAATAATTCAAAATGCGCTCTTTATCTTCTGCATATTTAGTTTCATTAAATTTTGAAGAACTAAATAATTTAAAACGGAAATATGGCTCTAAATAATCTTTGGTTTTTGTAGGCGACATATAACCAACCTCTTTTAGATAATCTTTAAAACGTTGTGTTTTAAGTGTATCTCCATAAGGACTTTGTACTGTTTCGGGAAAAAGACTAATTCTGGTCATTTCCTTTGTACCCTTCATTTGTTTCTTAAGCTTCTGATCTACTACAGTAATATTATCCGTAAAGTTGACAGAGTTAATTCTTACTTTTTTGCCTTTTTCAATATAAAAAGTTAGGTTAACACCATTATTAACAGTTGTAACAGCCTCCTCTTTCATTTCGACATTTACATTTCTGTATCCTTTGCCATAATAAAATTTTTCAATGGCTTCAAGGGCACTCATTTTCATATTTTCGGTAAGCACCCTATCTTTGGAAAGACCAGTTTTTGTAGCCAAATCATCTTTTTCGCCTTTTTTAATGCCCACAAACTTAAAGTCTAAGAGCCTAGCCCTTTCTGTAATATTAAGTTCTATAAAAAGATCTGTACCTACGAGCTTTGTAAGATTAATCTCTACATTAGACACCAAACTCTGCTTCCATAGTTTAGAAATAGCTTTCCCAAAAGCATCTGTTCCGGGAATAGTAATTTTATCTCCAACAGCAAGCCCTGATATAGATATAATCAGATTTTGATCGAAAGCCTGCGAACCGGTTACGGTTATACCTGCAATCGTATATTCTTTTGGAAATTTAGAATTGTAGATATCCTGAAGGGCCGGATCAACCGATACAGGGATCGTATCGTTCTGAGCAACCAATTGCTGGCTGGTTAAAAATAAAGCAATAATTAGTAAAACGTTCTGGTAATTCCTTTGCATCAATTGTTTTTTACGTGCGGCAAATTAAGCCCATTAATGAAAACTATTTGTTAACCTCATCCTAAATCGTTTTCGAGAAAAGATCGGGCAATTTGTTTTTATATTATTTTATCGGTTCCTGTTCTTTAATTTGCTCCCCTGTTTTTCCAAACCGGCGTTCCCTTTGCTGATAATCAAGAATAGCTGAGTAAAGATTTTCTTTTCTAAAATCGGGCCATAGGGTATTCGTAAAATAGAGTTCTGAATATGCCAGTTGATATAACAAAAAATTACTAATTCTATATTCTCCACTGGTACGTATCATTAATTCGGGATCGGGAAAAGCACTTGTCGACAAATGTTGTTGTAGCGTATCCTGACAAATTTCGTCAGGCTGTATTTTTCCTTCTTTTACAGCTATTGCAATATTTTTAACCGCATTTACCAACTCCCAACGGCTGCTGTAACTAAGTGCCATAATTAAATGAAGACCTGTATTAGCGGATGTTTCATTTAACGCTTCCTGAAGTTCTTTAGAAGCATTCTCAGGAAGCATATTCAAATCGCCAATAACATGCAGCTTGATATTATTTTTATTAAGTGTAGGAACTTCCTGACGGATGGTATCTATTAATATTTCCATCAAACCTGATACTTCATCTGCAGGTCTATTCCAGTTTTCGGTGCTAAAGGCATAGAGCGTAAGGTAATTTATACCCAGTTCTGCAGCGCCTTCAACGATATCTCTTACACTTTCTACCCCGTGAAGATGCCCAAAAAGACGATCCTCGCCTTTTTCCTGCGCCCAGCGGCCATTGCCATCCATAATGATAGCAATATGCTTTGGTAAATTCTGAATATCTATACTTTCCTTTAAACTCATACGATTTGTAAAAATGAGCAGTCAGGCGCAGGGCCTGACTTTCGGCGCAAAAGTAATGAAATTTAGACGAAAAGCCGATTTCGTTAATCAATCAATTTTTTATGATTTTCCCCTTGTAATATTGGGCATTTGATTCTATCTGGTACCAATAAACACCTGATGGCAACCGGCTAAGATCCAATATACTTGTATTATTGACAACAAGCAGTTTTCGACCAGAAACATCTGATATTGTTGTATTCTCAGGCTTTAATAAAGGGTCTCCCATATTAATTTTATATAATCCAGAGGAAGGATTGGGGTATAATACAGGCTTTATAACAGTTGAGGGTCCGGGAATTGTGGCACCGCTAGCACATGCCTCTCTGATTTGAAAATAATTTTTTGTGTCTGATAACTTTTTTTGTGTACTGCAATTATCTGAAATAAAAAGGGTAACAGATGCATTGGGAGAAATACTATTGGGAAGTAATACTTCTTTCAAATTGTTATATTTTAAAATATTACCTGCGTCATATACTTCCCATCTAAGATTTGTTGCATTAGTTAAAGCAGTGAGTTTGGTTAAACATTCATCTCCTTTTTTAACGATTGTAATATCAAAAGCTGAACCAAGACAACCTTGTTTATTTCCATACCATAATATATTGCTGATATTGGCGAAGCAGATAAAAAATTGACCCATATTTGATATTTGCCAGAATTTCCCGCTTTTTTGAGCGGGTATTTCCAAATAAAATAAGGTTGAATCATTATTGCTAGCCCTTACCGGGTTTACCCTTATCCCATCACCATCCTTTATCATAAATTGGCTGCTCACCTGCGCTTCAGTTAGATAACCTTTATTGACGATATAAGAATTATTGACACTAAAATATACTCTTTGCATACCATGAGGCACATAAAAATATCCAGGCAAACTTGCCATATCACTGTTATATCTTTCTGCATAACGATGCGTAAAAGCAGTGTTTTTGTAAAATGCATTTCCGTTTGTTAATATCTCTAATCGCACAACTGACTTGTATTTTGAAATCACAGATAAACTGTAATAACCAGCCTCTGGCAAATCGACTGTTAATTCGCCATCTACTGCGGTAGCATTAAGGGTAACATCCTTTATTACTTGCAATGCTTTGTATTGATTTTCTACAGAGAAATTTATGTAGCCTTTTTCGGGCATATTGAACCCGGGATAGTAACGAATAGTAAAACTGCCTTTTGATTTTGCATAAATATTAAAAACAGATTTGTTGGAATAATCCGCACCATTGGTATATCCAATGGTAACATTTATTTTGCCCGCAGGTGTAAAATTACTTCCACTTATTTTGGCAGCCACTTCTATATCAGAATTCAATTCATAACCCTGAACTACAGTTGCAACTTGTGACATATCCAACAAAAAATTGGATTCAATTTCTGCAGAACTGATCAATGGCAAACTTCCGTTTAGATAAGCCGTGCCGGTAAATACATTATATGAATTATAGAAATTACTGCCGGATTCAAAAGCATTTACAAAACCTGTTATGAGATAATAACTATTGACAAGTTGCAGTTTATTTATTTTTGCCAGGTATACGCAAATAGCTGCTGCTTTATCTGCTTTATCAATACTATTCCGATAATCATAAGCCCAGTCGTAATAAAGGACAACATAATGCAAATAAGCTTTTAACTCTTGCAATCTTTTTAATACCAGCGTATCCCCGGTACCAGCTTCCTGAACCGCTTTTTGCAACAATTGTAGGTAGCCAGGAATTTTATATTTATTGTCTTTAAAAAAATATCCCATTGTTAAAGCCCCGTCACTGCTCCATTGCTGCATTAAATCATAAATGGTATTAGAAGCATTACCAAACATATTATTGCAAAATTCTTTTAGGGAAGAATCGACAGGATTACCATTGATAAGATATTCATTGGCTGCTTTTAAAAAAGGTAGGCTTGTGAATTTTGCCGGCGAGGCTTCCCAGGTAATTCCCTGACTATTTTTTTCATACAGCCGTTCAACAGTTTGTTTTAATGTATTCAAATAAACAGAAGGTGTTTCTCCAGACCATTGTGGAATATTGAGATAATGATATTCTGAAATTTTGCTGTATTTGTTATACCATCTGTTTAATAACCCCTTTGAACTTACTTCGTTTTGAAAAGCAGTTGAAATTACTTGTACATCTATGGAAGAATCAATACTCAATTGCGAAGATGGTATATTGGCGTGACTGGCATATGCATAGAGTTGAAAACGTTTTTCAGGATATACTAATTTTATTTTCTTCGCAGTTTGATTGGCCAGTTTAATATTTTGATCGGAAGGAGATTCATAATCAGACAAACAACTTGATTCTAATCCTTTTGAATTTCCCCAGCGAGGCCCATCAGGCACTTCAATTCCAACATTTTGATTATTATAAATGAAACTTCGGTAAAGGTTTACATAGGTTACTTTATGATTAAAAATATTATTGCGATATGTGGTGTATTTCTGTTCAATTGTTTTAGCCCAAAGCTGTATAGCAGCAGGATTGGTAACATCTGGTACTGATGATGATGTAGCCTGCCTTGAGTTGTTGTAAGAAGCCACATAGCATGGATTGTTGTTTAAAGTGTCGAGATAAGTACCATTAACAATATCGCCCCGATGTCCGGTAAATCGATACCCGCCTAACATGCCATTTCTTCTTTGATAAAGCCCCCAATTATGTCCATTTTCTCCGCTATAGATTTCTCCTCCAAATTCAGTTGATTTATCCATTAACCATATCCGATGTCCGCCACTTATAAACCAGTATTTGTATTTAAAAGGTGTATTGTATTGCTTTTCCAGTTTCCGAAAAGCTGATGTATTGGAGGGTATAATTTCCCATATGCTACCAGGCTGGTAAAACTTAAATCCCAATTCATACAAGTATTGATATATGCCAAATATAAGCCCGTTATCCTCTGCTGCATATAACTTGATAAAATTAGATCCATTTCCCAAAATATTACATGCCTGATTATCAGACACTGTAGAATCATACAGCAGAATAATCCCCGATTCGGGTAAAATATTGTTGTATTCCTGAGTGGTAAAATGGCTTCCTGCTATTGAATTTTGCAATAGTATGGACATATCTGTAGCCGTAGCTTTTAAGAGCTGAGACGAATTGGATGGATAATAAATTGTTTGTGAAAACCCCTTGCCTGTAATTAAAAAACAGAAAAAGACCACAAAATAACAAATGCGAATGCTCGCCATAGTTTATTTTTTCTAGTGAAAAACTATGGTTACATCAGAGAATTAAAGGATCAGCTTTGTTAATCTTTGGGAATTACAAAATCAGAATGTAGACCGTAAAAATACGGCTTTAATACAATAAAAAAATTATTATTGAGCAGAAGGACATTTATAAGTACTGATATTAAAGGAAAGGCCCAACTCTACTATCATATACTGATCTTTTTGCTTACTTAATCCACGTTGACGTCCTTCAATACCTATGATATTATTAGGATCTATTTCATAACTGCGATCCTGTAACAACTTGGCCGTAGGACCATTTCCTGTTAATGGAAAATTATTTGCCCCAACATATGTGGTACTTACATCATCCAGATAATCTGTAAATGTATACCGGTGGCTGATTTCGAAAGAAATATTCAACTTTTCTGTCAAATTATATTTTACGCCTGCTCCAAATGGAATACATAATGCCATTGTACTGTATTGCTTCCTGCCCAAATAACCGATGGTTTGCCCTTCCGTACCTAGTGGCCTAAGAAATTCTTTTTTGTCATTAAGGTAAGCATAGGGGTCATAAGTGAAAACACCCACCCCTAAAGTAATATAGGGAGTAAAAACATAATCGGGATTATTTGGAAGGAATTTAAAGAAGTTAAAATCACCCATTGCAGCAATCTCCCAAATATTGGTATTAAAACTAAGATTACGACTTTGTTGATACTCATTTTTACTATAAATATCACTATAACCAAGTTGGGCATAATGTCCAGCTATCCTAAGCCCCACGTAATTGCCAAATTGCTTGCGAAAAAACAATCCAATTGCAGGCTTAGGCCTATTCAAACCAGCCCTGGTATTAAGATCGCCAAAATAATGTGCTGCGCCAACTGTTACGCCAAATTCACCTTGTTGAACATACTCTTCTGATTGTGCCATGATTGAGCCAAAAAAGGCTAAAAAAAGTACACTGCAAATAATTTTTTTAATCACTGGAATAAAATATTTTATGTTTTTTCTGGGAACTAATCTTTTGTGGACTGCAAAATAAAGAATTGTTCTCTATAAACGATAGCATTGGAATTTTGTGATAATCCAATTGTTAATTTTTGTTAAACGCTCACAGAGTTTTTTCTACCCTCAAACCTACACTCATGATGTTTTTTAAAGGATCATCTCGCATGATTTGCAGTATGCGGAATTGATATTCCCCATTTTTCTTAAATCGGGTATGGGCTTTCAGTAGTTTTCTCACTTCCCATATATCATTCATTCCTGCACCTTCCCACCCTGCAGCATCGTCTCCGAGAGAAAAATCAATTTTTTGAAAATACATGCTGTCTCCCGGTGATTGCAATCCTACATTGAGCCAGATATTATTATAAACATAAGCATCCGTATGCCTTACAACAAGACTTAGGTTATAATAAGAATTGGTATCTGAGATATTAAAAGTTCCTGAAGCCGCAAAACCCGTTTTCCATTCATATTTTGGAATGGGTGTATTTTTTTCAAAAACATTTATTTGCGTGCAGGAGGTATAAAAAAATAGCAAACTCGCTGCTGCGGGTAAAACAATCAGGTAGAGGAATTTACTTTTCACTTAACTAAAATATGATTCTTTTTAAATTATTACAATACGTTTAACACCTGCTCTTTTGCCTTCTCTAACTCGTCTTTCATTTTTACAACACATTTTTGAATCCCTGCATCGTAAGCTTTACTTCCAGTAGTATTTATCTCCCGGCCTATTTCCTGCAAAAGAAAAGACATTTTTTTTCCTTTCCCTTCTTCTGGTCCATTCATAATCTCATTAAAATATTCGCAATGTTGTCTTAATCTTATTTGCTCTTCATGGATATCAATTTTTTCCATGTAGTAAATTAATTCTTGTTCCAATCTGTTACCATCTATATTTTCTTTACCAACATGTTCGGTAAGTAATTGATGAATCTCTTCTTTTATTTTAATCATCCTTGCTGGCTCCAGTACTAATATATGCTCCTCTTGCTCTTTTATTTTTTCTATCCTGTTCAACAGGTCTTTTTCAATAGATGCTCCTTCTTCTACTCTGTGAAGATTAAGCTCTTTTAAAGCCGCTTGTAATACCAAACTAAATTCTTTAAAATCTCCTTCGCTTAAAACATCCATTGTTGGTGTTACCACTTCCGGCAATCTAAGCAGAGAACTTAAAACAGCATTGGTATCAATATTTAATTCGCCGGCCAGCGTTTCAATTTGTTTATAATAAGCTTTTATAAGATCAGTATTTATATTAACAGGCTTAGAAGTTCCATTTTGCTTGATGTTTACGTAACAATCTACACTACCCCTTGTCAACTGGTCCTGTAAAATATTTCTAATTTCAAATTCATAAGGACGTAAAAGAGCAGGAAGCTTTAACTGAAGTTCAAATTGTTTTCCATTTAATGCTTTTATTTCAACCATAAACGTTTTCTCGCCTACTGTTTGCTCTGCTCTTCCAAAGCCTGTCATTGATTTTAACATTGTATTTTTATTTTAATGCAAGATAACTGTTTTATTCTGCAGGTGTGAACGCTAATTGTAAGAGAGATGCTGTTTTAAAATATTACTAGAATTATAAAATATAAATTTTTAAAAGTTCCTGTCGTTATTTTTGGAATTAAAAAAGCTCAACAGAAATGCTGAGCTTTAATATATGTATGGGTTAGTAAGTACCGGAAAACAAATTTTCCGTACACAATATTAAAAATAATTTTTGCTAACCAAAAAAATATTTGCAATTTTTTTATGCACATTTTTAACAGTGCTGTGGATAAGGCCAATGAAAAATCATGAATAACAACTGTTTTTAGAACCCCGATTTTGTGATAGTCTTTCAATCATAAAAATTCTGATTAGCTGTAACTATTGATTTTACTATACTTAACAAAGAAATGTTTTTTTGTGTAGATCATTAGTATGTAAAATAACATGAAATATTTTGAGTAGAAATTTAACTACAACAACATTATTTTCATCTTACTTTTTTTGAAAAATATTTTTAAAAAAAAGGCTAAAAATTGTGAATATGGATAGAATTTTCAAATAAAGCAAAGGATTGTACCTTTGAAAAAAATATACATCATGCATTTCCCATCTCCTGTACCCGTAAATTGGATAGCCGAATTGATACAGGCAAAAATAATTGGCAACGCTAATAACAATGCAACAGGCATCAATGAATTGCATAAAGTAGAAAATGGCGATTTGGTTTTTGTAGACCATCCAAAATATTATGATAAGTGTATTAACAGCGACGCAAGTTTTATTATCATCAATAAAGAAACAACAGTGCCTGAAGGAAAGGCTTTACTTGTTGTGGAAAATCCATTTGAAGCCTATTGTAAAATAGTAAATCATTTCAGGCCATTTGAGCCTGCTGCTAAAATGCTAAATGACACTGCTATAATTGGTGAAGGCAGCTTTATTTATCCTTCTGCATTCATTGGTAATCACGTTAGCATAGGGAAAAACTGTACCATTCATCCACATGTAAGTATAATGGATCATACAGTTATTGGCGATAATGTAATTATACAGTCTGGCACCGTTATTGGCAGTGATGCATTTTATTACAATACAAAAAAAGACCGTGAAATTTGGTATAAAAAAATGCCCAGTTGCGGACGAGTTGTTATTGAAGATGATGTGGAGATAGGTGCCAATTGTACCATCGACAGAGGTGTTAGTCATGATACCCTCATTGGCAAGGGAACCAGATTTGATAATATGATACATATCGGGCATGATACAATCGTTGGAAAAAACTGTTTAATTGCCGCCAATGTCGTTGTTGCAGGTGTGGTAACAATTGAAGATGGGGTAACCATTTGGGGAGGAGTAATAGTAAACAAAACACTTACCATTGGCAAAAATGCAATATTGCTTGGAAGAACGGGGGTTGTTGGTAATATAGAAGGTGATAAAACCTATTGGGGTGTTCCAGCACAAGAAGCAAATGCTGTAAAAAGAGATTTAATTTGGATCAAACGTATTCCTTTGTTGTGGGAAAAAGTAATGGCCTCGAAATAAAAATATTTGTTGTTTACTTAATAATTGAGGAATAAGAAATTTTAAATTATTCCATTACAGGTAAATAATTATATGGTAATTGATCAGCCATTTTATCCCAGGTCCAGTATGCGCTGATTACAATATCATTTTGCTCAAAATAATAACCATTCTGTTCAATTCCTATAGATTCGCCAGGCAAAAAACTAAGAATTGAAAACTGAAATGCTGAAGGCTCTTCAGGAAAAAATTTGGAAAATCCGTCAGATGGTTTTTCGTTTAAATAAATAACGCCTACCCTTGGTTGGTTTGGCTTTACTTCTACTAAAAGAGTGCTATCATCTTTTATATAATTGAGTGCTGTATAAAAATCTTTTAGTTTTAGAGTCGTTTCCTTATTATTAATATCTACCACAAACTGTACTTCAAACCCCTGCTCTTTTAAAGTTTTATTATAAAGGCTGCGCATAAAATGCAACATCGAACCTTTATAAGCTTTCTGTCTTGCCTTCATCCATTGTAGTTGCTGCTCATTATCCAATGGAAGCATCTCTTCAAATAATGGATAACCTGAATACAGACTTATTTCTGTATTATATTCATGTGTAAAGGAATCAAGATTGTATGCAATATTATAACCCAGTGCTTTATTTTCTATCTGTAATGGTTCTGTGGCCAATACTTTCAAACGGTTCCTTTTTTTAGAAAAATAAAACTTTAGCGCATCTTTATTTTTAATAATACAAAACGAACTATTGGCAGTTTGGCCTATAAATTTATCTATAAAAAACGGGCCGTATTTATTCCACCCATCTTTTACTTCTGATGTGGCAACTACAGCCACTTCTTCCATCTGTTTTTCTTTTTGAGAAAGTTCATATAGTATAGATCTGTCATTGGCATCTCCATTATTTATACGTCTAGCTTCTGTATTGTATCCTGTAAAAGTAATGACAAGATTATAACCACCATCAGGCAAACTCAGTTTAAAATTACCATCGGCATCGGTTGCAGTTCCAAGAGTAGTGTTTTGGGCAAATACAGAAGCTCCTTCTAGTGGCAATTTAGTTTCACTACTAATAACTTTTCCATAAACAGTATAATAGGTTTGCGAGAACCCATATGTTATAAAAAGCGAAAGAAATAAAAAAATCAATCCTTTTTTCATAGGAAAATGGTGGTTTAAGAAGGAATAAAATCGAATTTACACTAATCTCTGTTAAGTTTTTGTTGCAATAAATTACAGGTATTGCTAATCGTTTGCTGCAAAGATTCATATTGAAAAGAAGGCAAATATTTTAAAAGTTTTGTATTATCAAAGTGTACCCTCGCAATTGCAGTTGCAGCAGTCTCCTTTGTAATTAAAGGGTCTTTCCCTGTAAAAAAACTTTTTACTGCTTCCATTCTACTCACCAATTTTGAGAGAAAGGGAGTAACTTGTTTGTAAGGTCTTTTTTTATTAAATGCATCTGCAATAGCATTAAAAACATTTCTGTAGGTTTCGTTGTGAGCACTGATTATAAATCGTTCTCCCGAAATATCGCTTTCCATTAATTGTATCATTGCTTTTGCAACATCTTTTACATCTACAAACCCTGTTGTACCATTGCTATACCACGGAAATTCGTTGTAAACGGATTTAAAAATTGCTGTTGAGCCATCATCCCAATTTCCTGGCCCGAGAATGATGGTAGGATTTACAATAGCGGCGTCTATACCTTCTGCAATTCCACGCCAAACCTCCATTTCACCAAGGTATTTACTTTCACCATATTTACTGTTGCTTGTTTCAGGTGTCCAGTTCATTTTTTCGTGAATGATTTCTGATTCTCTTATACGTCCCAATGCAGCAACTGAACTTACATGTATTATTTTTTTTACCCCTGCAGATAATGCGGCATTTACAACATTGGCTGTCCCTTCCACATTTATTTTATACAATAATTGTTCATCTTTTTTTCTAAAAGAAACAAGTCCGGCACAATGATAAATACAAGTTATTCCTACCATTATTTGTTCCAATGCAATCACATCCAGAATATCACACTGAACCTGCTGCAAATGGCTGCTTTCATAGATAGATAACGGTGTTTTGTTATAAATAGCCCGAACGTCTTTTCCCTGTTCAAGGAGTGATCCAATAAGTGAAGTACCTAATAATCCCGAACCACCTGTTACTAATATCATCTTCTTAATTTTACTAAAACTGCTTAAATATTAATAGTTATAAAAACCTTTCCCTGTTTTTCTACCCAACGCACCCTGGGCTACTTTATCTATCTGCAGAGAAGATGGTTTAAATCTTTCGGCCTTATTAAAAGCGTCGTATAAAGAAGTTGAGACAGCCAAATTTACATCCATTCCAATTAAATCCATCAGTTTAAAAGGCCCCATCTTAAACCCTGCTGCCTCCATAGCGGCATCTACATTTTCTATTGTAGCAAGCTTATTTTCTACGAGAAACATGGCTTCAAGATAATAGTGACGGGCAACCCTGTTCACAATGAAACCTGGTGCATCTGAACAAAGTACAGGTACTTTATCTATTTGCCGGCAGAATTCCATTAATATCTGAGCTACTTTTTCTTCTGTTTGCGATCCCTTTACCACTTCTACCAGTTTCATAACATGAGCCGGGTTAAAAAAATGTAATCCAGCAACCCTTTGAGGATTAGGAATATTTTTTTGTATCAGAGAAATAGATAAAGAAGACGTATTACTGGCCAATATTGAATGGGAAGAGTTGATGGCTACTAATTGTTTAAAGAGGCTTTCTTTTATTTCTGCCTTTTCTATGATGGCTTCTATAATAAGATCTGCTTTACACTCATTGATAGCAGAGACAAAGACAATATGTTGCTGGCAGCTTAGTTTTTGTTCAGCAGAAATTTTTTGTTTATCGAATAGAAATTGTAGATTTTTCTCAATGCTATTTTTAGCATTTTGCAATACATCGCTATTAATATCACATAGAATAACATTAAAATTTTTGAGAGCCGCCGCCAATGCAATTCCACTTCCCATAGTCCCGGCACCTACAACGCATACATTTTTAATCATACGCAAAAATAAAAACTGCCAACCGATTTATAGAATTTCTTTTCGGGAAAAAAATTCGTTAAAGAATCCTTCTAAATAGTTTGGCAGATTTCCTAAATATTACTGTTTTGGGTCAGCTTCGGCTTTCGCCTCAGCTTTCATTTTTTCATTGGCTGTTATTACAAACTCTATACTGAGATTCAACGATCTATTTTCTGTAGTGGTATTATCAACAATTGGCGGTGTTTCTCCATACCATTTTGGTATAATCCTATAAAAACAGTTTACATCCGTTTCATTTAAAATCTGGGACTTTACTTTTCCGATAATACCTTCCGTGACAACTGTCTGGAGGCGCCATTTACTATCAATATTATTTTTGTAATTATTGGCTTCTTTTGATGTAGAACAAGAAACCATCATTAGCACAACAAATAAAATGCTGAGCAATAAGCTGTTTTTTTTATGGGCATTCATTTAAGGTTTATCTAAATGAATTTTCAATTATGATGCCAATAAAAACGCTGTAACCCTTTACAGTAGATGCTTTAGGTAACCGGTGCAAATTGTTTTAAAAAGCGAATATCATTTTCACTAAATAGCCTAAGGTCTTTAATCTGATAGCTCAGCATGGTAATTCTTTCTACACCCATCCCAAATGCGAATCCTGTGTACTTGTTGCTATCTATACCACAATTATCTAATACTTTTGGATGCACCATTCCACAGCCCAGAATTTCTACCCAACCTGTTTTTTTACAAACATTACAGCCTTTACCATCACATATCAAGCAACTTATATCCATTTCTGCACTCGGTTCTGTAAATGGAAAGTAAGAAGGGCGGAAGCGTACCTTCACATCGGTTCCAAACATTTCCTGCACAAAAAAGTATAGGGTTTGTTTTAAATCTGCAAAAGAAACATTTTCAGCAATATATAAACCTTCTACCTGATTGAAGAAACAATGCGCTCTTGCACTAATCGTTTCATTTCGGTAAACACGGCCAGGGCAAATGATACGCAAAGGCAGCTTACCTTTTTCCATTTCTCTTATCTGAACACTACTGGTATGTGTTCGCAATAACCAATCTGGATTTTTAAGAATATAAAAGGTATCCTGCATATCTCTGGCAGGATGATTTTCGGGCAAATTTAATGCTGAAAAATTATGCCAATCATCTTCAATCTCCGGTCCTTCTGCTACAGAAAATCCAAGTCTATGAAATATGGAAATGATTTTATTTTGAATAATACTAATTGGATGGCGTGAACCTATTGAATCAGAAGTTCCGGGCAATGTCAAATCCATTTCGGCAATGGCATCTTCCTGCAAATCTGAAGCTGAAGCTGTTTTAAGCCCTTCAAATTTTTCTTCTACAAAAACCTTGAATTCATTTAACAATTGTCCTGCTTCCCTTTTTTGTTCGGCAGCAATGTTTTTCATTTCGCCCATTATGGTCTTTACCAAACCTTTTGTGCCAAGGTATTTGATGCGAAATGCTTCTACTTCATCCTTAGATTCTGCAATTGACTCTTTGATTTCGTTCTTATATTGTTCAATTTTTTGTAACAACTGTTCCATGCTGCAAAGGTAATGGGCTGTAGGCAAAAGTCAATGGGCTATAAAAAGTATGATATTTTTTATAGCCCATTAGCTAAATTGGCTTTAGTAGGAGGTAAAATTTGGGGTAACAATCTCTCTGTTATCAGTTTTGATGAATATTTAACAAACAGATATTGTTAACAGCAGTGCCGCAGCAGATAGTTTACAAAAAAAGGGCTTTAGCATTATGGGCTGGGATCTTGAATGGTTTTATAATGATGAGTTGCAGGCAAAACAAAGCACTGAAGAAATGGCCAACCAGGTAGACAGCATGTTTGAAAACAACCGAAATAAAACAGAAGGCCACCTTGTATTACTTGCGCACGATCAGGTATTTAGCAACAGCAAAGATTCGGGTAGCCCACACCGTTTTGTTTCAACGCTAAAAGAAAAAGGAGAGTATGATTTTGCCATGATTAACCAATATCCAGGCTTGAATGGCAGTTCAACTGCGGATACTATTTTAAATATCAAATAAATCATTATTTTTAACAAAATTAAAAATCCTAAATATGTCATTATTTAAATCAGGGAATCCCACTTTGGGAGAAAATAAATTTCGCAGCACAGTACTGGAGGATATTACCCTTCACGAAAATGCGATGACCATTAAAGGGACTTTACAAAAATTTGGATTTCTTTTTATAATGGTACTTGGTTCTTCCTTTTATTCCTGGAAACAATTTGCAGAAGGCGCAGATGTAACAGCCCTCATTTGGACCGGTGCGATCGGAGGTTTGGCGATAGCCATTACATTGGCCTTTAAGCCAGTGTGGTCTCCATGGCTAGCGCCATTATATGCGTTGCTACAAGGCCTCTTTATTGGTGCTATCTCTGCCATGTATAATACAGTCTTTGCAGAAGCGGCCCCAAATATTATCATCAATGCTGTAGGACTGACATTTGGAGTGGCTGCCGCAATGTATTTATTATTTAGTTTTAAAATTATCAAGGCAACTGAAAAATTCAAATCTGTTGTGATCTCAGCTACTGTAGGCATTGCGCTTTTCTATGTTCTAGTAATGATTTTACGTGCCTTTGGATTTGACAATATGCCCTTTTTACACGAAGGCAGCATCATGGGAATTGGCTTTTCATTGTTTGTAGTTGCCATTGCCGCATTAAACCTTATTCTAGACTTTGATATGATAGAAAAAGGCGCTGAAATGGGTGCTCCAAAGTATATGGAATGGTATGGAGCTTTTGGCTTGATGGTTACCATGGTTTGGTTGTATCTAGAAATTTTAAGATTACTTTCTAAAATCAGCAGTAAAGATTAATTATATCTATTTTATAAAAATGCCCCGATAATTCGGGGCATTTTTTATATCTCTTTTAGCAATTCTGTTACCTTCTCTCTTATAAAATCTCTTACTTCATTAAACTGCTCTGGTTCCATATGTTTGGGGTCGGGTATTACCCAGTCTATAAATTTTTTGGCAGGCATCCATGGGCAGGCATCTCCGCATCCCATTGTCACTACTGCATCAAATGGTGCAAAAACCTTTACCTCATCAAGACTTTTGCTATCGTGCGTACTAAGGTCATACCCCAATTCTTTCATTGCTGCTATAGCTTTGGGGTTTACATTACCACTTGGTTTACTTCCTGCACTGTAGGCTTCTATATTTTCGTCACCAATAATTTTGGCAAATGCCTGACTCATTTGTGAACGGTTGCTGTTTTCGATACAAACAAACAGAAGTTTCTTTTTTTGCATGCTGATGATATATTGACAAATTAATTTATAGTCTTTATTTTATGAGGCATCCTCATTCCTGGGTAATGTTTCCATAATATTTTTTTCGAAACCAAAATGCCACATTTACCAATGCAATTAATGCCGGCACTTCTACCAGCGGGCCTATTACACCAGCAAATGCCTGACCGCTGTTAATGCCGAATACAGCAATGGCAACTGCTATTGCTAATTCAAAATTATTTCCAGCTGCAGTGAAGGCTATTGAAGCATTGGTAGAATAATCTGCTCCCATTTTTTTGCCAATGATAAAACTTAAAATAAACATGATTGCGAAATAAATAACCAAAGGGATTGCAATTCTTATTACATCCATGGGAATCTGAACAATCAACTTGCCTTTTAAACTAAACATTACTACTATTGTAAAAAGCAAAGCTATCAGCGTTATAGGCGAAACAAAAGGAATAAATTTATTTTGATACCAATCATCTCCTTTTACTTTTAATAAAAAATAACGGGTTAAGAACCCTGCCGCAAATGGTATACCCAGATAAATGCCAACACTCTCTGCAATTTGAATGATGCCGATATCTACAATTGACCCTGTGATTCCAAACAATGGCGGAAGAACAGTTATAAAAACATAGGCATAAACACTATATAGCAATACTTGAAAAATGCTATTAAGTGCAACTAAGCCTGCTGCATACTCCCGACTACCTTCGGCTAATTCATTCCAAACTATTACCATTGCAATGCAACGTGCAAGACCAATCAGAATTAAGCCAATCATATATTCTGGATAATTATGCAGAAAAATAATTGCTAAAAAAAACATCAATATTGGACCTACTATCCAGTTTAAGAATAAAGAAACACCCAGCACTTTGGTGTTTTTAAAAACTTCTTTTAATTTATCATACCTCACTTTGGTAAAAGGTGGATACATCATTAAAATAAGCCCTATTGCCAATGGAATATTAGTTGTTCCTGATGAAAAAGAATTGATAAAAGTAGAAGAGTTTGGATAAAAATAACCAATAGAAACACCTATAGCCATTGCTAAAAAAATCCACAATGTTAGATACCGATCTAAGAAGCTAAGTTTTTTTCTTTCATGTGCAGGTGCACAATTTTTTGCAGACATACAATTACTTTAAATGAGTTATAATTTTCAAAGAAAAATAAGATAGCTTTTAAATTTAACAACATCCTCCTTCCGGTAAGCAACACGATTCCGCTAATGGCTTTTCTGCATAAACGGTAATACTAAAAATGCCTGTGCTGCCAGATTTAAATAAATTTAACTCCGCTTCGTTCAAATAATTTTTTAAAATATCGTCGGGTATAATAATTGGTTTCTCTTTTTGAATAACAATGTTTTTAAACCCATTATGTTGTATCAATTCCATGTACACTTGCTTCTGAATGGCGCCAGCTACGCATCCTGCATACATTTCTGCATCCTTTTGCAACACTTGGGGCAAGTTGCCCACCAATACCACATCCGAAATACTGAAATGGCCACCAGGCTTCAACACTCTGTAAATATCTTTAACTACCGCATCTTTATTAGGCACAAGATTCAATACACAATTACTTACAATTACATCTGCTATGTTTGCGCTTACCGGCATCTTTTCAATATCTCCCAAACGAAATTCAACATTGTGAAATGACAGTTTTTCTGCATTGGCTCTTGCCTTTTCAATCATAGCCTGGGTAAAATCTATTCCAATTACTTTTCCGATTTCCCCTGTTTCTGCACGGGCTATAAAACAATCATTACCTGCGCCACTTCCTAAATCAATCACTACATCACCTTTTTTTATTTTGGCAAACTGAGTGGGCAATCCACAACCAAGTCCGAGGTCAGCATCTGCATTGTAGCCTTCCAATGTTGTATAATCATCACTCATGATATTATAGACTTCGGTACTACAACCCCCGGCACCGCAGCAGGATGATTGATTGGTTTCTTTATCCTGTAGTGCTATCTGGCTGTATTTTTCTCTTACAATATCTTTTAGCTCTTGTTCTGTGTGCATGGTATGTTTTATTTTATTGAAAAAATATTAATCTAAATTTCTAACAACAGACCTTTTCATTTTTTACTTTAAGGTTGTTAAAAAGCGAATTGAAAGCAGCATTAAATTTTTCAAACGCTACCCAATTAATACAATAACAACTTCTTGGACCATCAACAGTTCCTTTAATCAAGCCGGCATTTTTTAATTCCTTTAAATGCTGGCTTACTGTACTTTGTGCCAATGGCAATACATCTACAATTTCACCACAAATACATTCATTTTTTTCTGCTAGCACTTTTAAAATGGCAATTCTTGCTGGGTGTGCCAGTGCTTTGGCAAATTCTGCCAGCACCTGTTCTTTCTCTGTAAACGAAGCTTTTTTGTGTATAATCATTGATGCATTTATTTTATATCGCAAATATACGATAATAGAATTTAAAAATCAGAATCTATTTTCCTTTTGGATAAAAAAAATCGGTATTTGGAGAATAAGTTTCCCAAATGCCGATCGTATTAAAATTCGAATATTTATTTTTTTCTAAACCCATAAATCAATTCATCCAAATATTCTCCATTTTTTAAAAATGTTTTTTCAAGTTTAGCTTCTAGAATAAATCCTGCTTTCTCTAAAACTTTTTGAGAGGCGATATTGGTACCAAAGGGTCTTGCAAAAATGCGATTGATATCAAAAGTATTAAAACCATAATTTATCATTTGTTTCACAGCCTCTGTGATAATTCCATTGCCCCAGTAAGGCTCTGCCAACCAATAGCCCAATTCTGCATTTTTACTTTCTACATCACTCAGTGGGTGTAAGCCTATTCCGCCTACGGCTTTACCTTCTACATCAATAGCAAAAATATTGGTAGGGTTTCCTTGCGTAGCAAAAGCAATAAAATTTTCACCCGCTTCTTTGGTATATGGGTGCGGAAATTTATTCATCATAAACATGGCGATATTGCTATTGTTAGCAAAATGTACTAGGCTATCAAGATCGTCGATCGTCCAAGGACGAAGTGTAAAATGCATTTTCTAATAATTTATACTGTTAATTTAATTGAACTACTCTCTTCCATCCAGTAAATTACCTAACCCTCCCAGCAAGCTTCCTTCTTCTTTTCTCCCTCCCACAGTTCCATATTGCATAATTCTTCCTGCCAAACGGCTGATAGGCAAAGATTGTAGCCAAACTTTTCCTGGGCCCTGTAAAGTGGCAAAAAACAACCCTTCGCCACCAAACATAAAATTCTTGATACCTCTTACAAATTCAATATCAAATTCTACTCCCGACGTATACGCTACCACACAACCTGTATCAACTTTTAAAACCTCTCCCGGCAACAGTTCCCTTTCTACCACATAACCGCCTGCATGTGCAAATGCATATCCATCGCCTTCTATTTTTTGCATAATAAATCCTTCTCCTCCAAAAATACCGGTGCCCAATTTTCTTTGAAATTCAATACCAATACTTACTCCTTTGGCTGCGCATAAAAAAGCATCTTTTTGAGCAATAACTTTTCCGCCCAATTCTTTAAGATCAAGCACAATGATTTTACCTGTATAAGGTGATGCAAAACTCACTCTTTTTTTGCCCTGCCCCATATTGGTAAAAGCCGTCATAAATAAACTTTCGCCTGTAAGTAATCTTTTTCCGGCACTGAGTAGTTTGCCCATAAAACCACTGCCCTCTTGTTGACTCCCATCTCCAAAAATGGTTTGCATTTCAATACCATTGTCCATCATCATAAAAGCACCACTTTCTGCAATGGCTGTTTCATTTGAATCAAGCTCTATTTCTACAAATTGTAATTCCTCTCCGTAAATTTTGTAGTCTATGTCGTGATTTGTTCTCATATTGTTTTTTTTGCAAAGTAATAATTTTAGTCATTTGACTTTTACTAATTTTATGAATGGAAAGGCCGGCGACCAAAACTGGAAAGAATAAAGGTTTCAAAACTAGTATTTCCTACAGAATTGAAGAAGAAAGTGACATTTTTCAGTTACCCACATGATTTTAGTTAGACTGTTTTATGCAGTCGCTGTCTAACTTTGTGTCCATATCATTTATATTTTATGACGAAGACTATTTTTATTGCTACTACAGAACCCTACAGTGGTAAATCTATCATTGCACTTGGCATTGTTAACATGCTTTTAGGTAAAGCCCGAAAAGTTGGGTACTTTAAACCTATTATCAATGAAGATCCCAATAAAGAAAAAGATGTTGATATAGAAACGATCGTACATTATTTTGGATTGCCCATTGCTTATGATGATACGTATGCTTTTACCCGTCAGCAGGCGATGAGGCAAATGGAAACAGACAGCAAAAGAGGAGATCTAATCAATACCGTAATTGGCAAGGTTAAGAAACTGGAAGAATCATATGATTTTATAGTAATTGAAGGAAGTGATTACCTGGGAGAAGGAACTGCTTTTGAATTTGAAACCAATATTACCATTGCAAAAAACCTGAATGCTCCTGTTATAATGGTTGTATCGGGAGAAAACAAAACAACTGCACAAATAGTAAATACGGTTCAGGC
>CANNJE010000037.1 GCA_947504605.1 Chitinophagaceae bacterium | reverse complement strand
TTCATCCTGCTTATTGTAAACGCCATTTCCATCTTTGTCAAATACGACCCATTTGCTGCGATAAATAGCTCTGATATTTGCAAACCATTTTTGCTGAGCGGCTTCATATATAAGTTTTAACGTAGCCATATGTGGGCTTCTATTTGGTAATCCCAAATAGTCGCTTTTCTTTAATAGAACACTGTAATTATTTGCATCCCGGGTGTAGTAATAATTGCCTGCTTTTATTTTCTTTAACTCATCCTTATCTGCAGTTTGAAGAAACTGATATCCAACATTCAAACAAAGATTGGGAGTGAGGATATATTTCAAATTGGTTTCTATTCCCTGTGTAAATGCACTTTTGATATTTACATAACTAAAAATCTGGGTATTGTCTACACGTGTTGCAACCAATCTCGCTTCAATAAGATCTTTAATATCATTTCTAAAAACATTTACTTGCCACTGAATTTTTTTTGCAGGATATACGGTAAAACCTGCATTAAAACCATTGGAATATTCGGGTCTTAATGTTTGTAGTCTATAAAAATCGTCTTCATATTGTTTTATAAAACCCGCATCGTCTAAAATCTTAATAACCTGTTGTGCTTCAAGCGCACCAAACACAGAGTAGCTACCTGCACTTGTATTGGTGAAGTTTAAATAAAGTTGTCTGAAATCAGGGGCTTTAAATCCTTTGCCGTAAGAAGCCTGAAAACTGGCTTTGTCATTAAGTGTAAATTTTGCAGCAATCTTTGGGCTAAATGCAGATGCATATAATTTATTATTATCGTATCTGAAACCACCTATTATAGTAAGTTTATTAAATGGAATCCATTCGGTTTGAGCAAAACCATATTTTACTTCGTTTTCTTTTTGGCTATTTTTATCATCGTACCTGCTTGAGTTTACAAATTCTTTAAGGTATCCTGCACCAGCTATGAGTGAAATGTTTTTTGCAATCGAATAATCGGTTTGGTTTTCGATTCTGTAAAATTGTTGTAAAAAATAATCATCGTATCCTACTCCGCTGGTAATATCCAGTTTTTGTGAACCTTCAAATCTGGTGGCATATAGATGAAGCGATGTTTTTAACCTTTTTGAAAAAGTATGGTTGATAGTAGGTGTAAAATTCAGGTCCTTGTTGATCTCCCTTCCCTTTGAATTCACAATTTGCCCATTATTGGAAACAGAGAGTTCATTTTTGATATATTCGTAATTATACCTAACAGATAAATTGATATTTGTTTTACTGCTAATTGGATAATTCAACTGTATTTGTGGGGTAGTTTTGCTGATCGGTAATTTTGACCGTTCAACACTGTAAGGCCTGATGCTATAACCATCTGTATTGTATTGATTGATAAAAGCACTGATGCCTAACTTGCCGATACGGGCACTGGTTGTTATGTTTGCATCCAAAGTGTTGTAAGTGCCATAACGCAGCGAAGCACTTATTTTACTGTCGTAAGATTTATCGGTAATGATATTGATAACACCTGCCAATGCTTCGGAACCATATAAACTTGATGAAGGCCCTTTTACAATTTCGATTTTTTTGATATTCCCAACGGTAACTCTGTTAAGATCTAAAACTCCAGAGGTTCTGCCTACCAATGGTTCGCCATCAACCAGTATAAGTGTATAATCTGGATTTAAACCTTGCATTTGTACTCCGCTTCCAAAACCGCTGGTGAGAAACAATCCTGCCTGTTCCTGTAAGATATCCCTTAATCTTAGGGAAGCTGCCTGTTGAATAGTCTTATTTGATATAATGTTTACAGGTACGGCAATATTGCCAAGCTTTCTTTCATTACGTGTAGCTGTAACAATTACTTCATTTAATTCTTTGCTGAACAAACTGGTGTCTGGCATCGCATTATTTTGAGCAGTTCCAGTGAAAATAGAAACTAGAAAACAACTTGTAAATGTGAACTTTTTCAAAGCATAAATTTTATTACGCTGTAAAGTTGTTCTAACCAATAACCATTTTTATCACAGAATTGTCATTATGTTTTAATCCATTCATTAATCCGAATGTTTTACATAACGGTGACAGAAGTGGCGTCAATACTCATATTGAGACCTGATCAAGATCATTTATTATGTTGAAAAATTGAGGAATACAGAACCTAGCTTATCTTAATTATAGGTTGATGAAAAAAAATGGAGAATTACCGGAGCAATAATTCACAAGGCTTCAGGCCTGTATGTTTTTTAAAGGCTGTACTGAAATGGGAGATTGAAGAATAGCCCAGTAATGAAGAAACTTCAGTTACACTCAGGCCTTTATCATAAAGCAGGTATTTAGCATGTTCCATGCGTTGCCCCTGGTAAAAATCAAATATCGTAGTGCCAAAAATTTCTTTGAAACCTTTCTTTAAATAACATTCGTTGATGGCAACTTTGCGGCTTAATGCTTTAATAGTTATAGGCTCTCCAATATGTTGCAGTAGTATTTCTCTGGCTTTTAAAATCTTTTCTCTATCAGCTTCATTTGCAAGAAACTTACAGGTAAAACCGGCTTCCGTTTTTTCGCCCAGCATACAATCCATACTGTATAAAAGGAGAATCTGCGTTTGGGCATTGATAAATATATTTTCAAGCGTATCGGTGTAATTATGATTAAGCAATGCCTCAATAGCCATCCTTGTTTTTGCACAAAGCGGTAATATTTTTGAAAAAGAAGAGGCGTGTTTAAATGCCAGCACATTGTCTGATAAAGTTTCAGGATTGTTCTGGGATTTTGCAAACTGGTTGAGGTAAGAGGGCGAAAAACTAAAACTAACCACATCTACACTGTCAATTTTTTCGATACAACTTTTATTGGAAGAGCTAAGATTGCAAAAATTACATTCTGCTTGTTTTTGCCTGCAGTATACATTACCCGAAACACAGAATTTTAATTCCAGGTAATTCTCTGCCGGATTGTTTTTTTCATAATGGTAAACTAAAACCCCGGTATCATCAATTGACCAAAGGGGATTTTTTTTGTATCGGTTAATAGTATATTTAACAGAACCTGGAACAAAACGTACCACTTCCTGCAATAACTCCAAATCTCCCTGCATGAAGGGTTGCTTATGTGCTAATGTTAATATGTCTAAAGGTTGATGCATTAAAAAAATTCGATACAAATATACAAAAGCTTTCCGACCTCTGGCTCAATGTTTAAACATTAATTAATTTATTACAATTTTATTACAATTCAAAATACGCAGTTCATAAAAATCCATTTTTTAGCAATGAACTTGATTTTAGGTTCCTGAATGTCAATTTTTAGACTTTAAGTATTGGGTTTTAGGAGCGGGTATACAGCTAAAAACGTTAAAAAGATGTTTACAAAATCAGCCTAAAATAAACCGGCATGGCTATGGTTAAACCCTTGTTTTCCGTTACATTTGCAGGAATGTGAATTTCCACAATTTTAAAGTGTTTTTCAAGTATTTATGAATACAGATATAGAAGAAGTTCCTTCCGCCGCCAATAGCGGCTACAGCGCAGACAGCATACAGGTTTTAGAGGGGTTAGAAGCGGTTCGTAAAAGGCCAGCCATGTATATTGGAGATATCAGTGTAAAAGGACTCCATCATCTTGTTTACGAGGTGGTAGATAACTCCATTGATGAAGCCCTTGCTGGACATTGTAAAAACATTACTGTTGATATCAATGAAGACAATTCCATTACGGTGCAGGATGATGGTCGTGGTATTCCTACTGGAATGCATACGAAAGAAAACAGAAGCGCCCTTGAAGTTGTTATGACTGTATTGCACGCCGGTGGTAAATTTGATAAAGGTTCATACAAAGTTTCTGGTGGTTTGCATGGTGTGGGTGTGAGCTGTGTAAATGCACTTAGTACCAAATTGATCGTTTCTGTTAATCGAGAGGGTAAATCTTTCGAACAGGAGTATGCAAAAGGTATTCCTCAGTATGCAGTAAGAGAAACTGGCGTAAGTGATAAAACAGGCACAAGAGTTCAATTCTGGCCTGATAGTACCATTTTTACAACTACCGAATATATTAAAGATATTCTTGAAGGACGTTTAAGAGAATTGGCTTTTCTGAACAGGAAGATCACTATTATTTTAAATGATCTCAGAGAAAAGGATGAGAAGGGCAACGCGTATACTAAAACTTTTTACAGCGAAGGCGGTATTGTAGAGTTTGTAGAAATGATTGATAAAAATGCCAACAGAGCTCCATTGATTCCTCAAACGATTTATTGCGATGGTTACGATGAAAAAAGTAATGTAGCAGTAGAAGTAGCAATGGTTTACAATGCTGGCTATCAAGAAAATATTTTCAGTTACGTAAATAACATTAATACGATTGAAGGTGGTACTCATGTGGCAGGATTTCGCCGAAGCATTACCCGTGTATTTAAAAGCTATGGTGATAAACAGGGCATGTTTGAAAAAGCCAAAGTTGCCATTGAAGGAGATGATTTCAGGGAAGGTATCAGTGCTATTATTTCTGTAAAAGTACCTGAGCCACAGTTTGAAGGTCAAACCAAAACCAAACTGGGTAACAGTGAGGTAATGGGTATTGTAGATGTAACATTAAGCCGTGTTTTGGAAGCATACTTAGAAGAGAATCCTAAGGATGCAAAAACCATTATACAAAAAGTAATATTGGCCGCACAGGCCCGTGCTGCAGCTAAGCGTGCACGTGAAATGGTGCAGCGTAAAAGTGTTTTAGTAGGTGGTGGACTTCCTGGTAAACTGGCAGATTGCAGTGAAAAAGATCCGGGTATATGTGAGTTATTCCTTGTGGAAGGAGACTCGGCAGGAGGAACAGCTAAGCAAGGTCGAGACAGAAGTTTTCAGGCCATCATGCCACTTAGGGGTAAAATCCTGAACGTTGAAAAAGCCATGGAACATAAAATCTACGACAATGAAGAGATTCGCAATATGTTTACCGCTCTTGGTGTAAAAATTGGTACGTTAGATGACCCTAAAGCTCTTGATATTTCTAAACTGCGTTATCATAAGCTAATAATTATGACGGATGCCGATGTTGATGGTAGTCATATCGCAACATTGATTTTAACTTTTATCTTCCGTTACATGAAAGAAATGGTAGAGCAGGGTTATGTTTATATTGCTCAACCACCTTTATACTTGGTGAAAAAAGGGAAGGAACAGGAATATGCCTGGAATGATGAAGAGCGTAAGGCTTTAATTGCATTATACGGACAAGGGAAAGATGAAAGTGTAAACACACAGCGATATAAAGGTTTGGGAGAAATGAATGCAGACCAATTGTGGGAAACTACGATGAACCCTGCAACACGTACCCTGAAACAGATAACGATGGACAGTGCTGCAGAGGCAGACCGTATTTTTAGCATGCTTATGGGTGATGAAGTTCCTCCTAGAAGGGAATTTATTGAAACTCATGCGAAGTATGCAAAAATCGATGTATAGTTAAAAATTGGTGGCCCAAATCATATGGATTAACAGATATAATTTATAATATTTTAATTATATATGATATACTGTATTAGTTATTTTTGGCAAAACCAATATTTTTAGTAGATTGTATCGTTAAGAGAGGTTAAGAACCCATATTTACTAACTATAAATTCTAATCAAATGAGTAACATGTTAACAGCTTATTGCATGAAAACAAAGGAAAAAAACGTTCCAATGCAGGATGCAGTAATAACTAAAACTTCCCGTGGTGGCTATATGGCCCAAGGGAATGATGGCAAAGGAAACAAAATGACTACAATGCTTGCAGAAGCTAGAGCATTAGAGGCTATCAAAGACGGCGTTGCAAAAAAAGGCTGGTAGTAGTTATAAATCTTTTATAAAAAAAGCCATTCGTATTTAATACGAATGGCTTTTTTTATGCTTGCTGTTGCCCACTAACTGTTAATTCGCTATTTTTAAGCCAACCAGCTAATCATGAAAAAATCTTTACTTACTTTCTATTTATTTCTTTTATCAATTATCCCTTCAGCAATTGCACAGTATACTGTAAATGGGAATGCATTCAGGGAAAATTGTAATTGTTATACACTTACCCAAAATTTCGGTAACCAGAGTGGTTCTGTATGGAATAACAGCCGAATCAATCTTTCGCAGTCATTTGCATTTACTTTTGATGTATTTCTTGGTTGTAATGATGGTGGAGCAGATGGTATCGCATTTGTTATGCAGCCTATCAGCACAAGTGTAGGAAGTAGTGGGGGAGGAATGGGGGTTCAGGGAATTAATCCTTCGGTTGCTGTAACAATGGATACTTATCAAAACAGTTCTCCAGATAGCGATCCTTTTTATGATCATATAGCCATTCAGTTAAATGGCGATGTAAATCATGCCAATGTTAATACGATAACACCGGCAACACCAATTTCTGCAACCAATAATGATGTAGAAGATTGCCAAACACATACTTTAAAAATAGTTTGGGATGCACCAACAACAACTATTACCATTTTTTTTGATGGTGTTTTGAGATTAACTGCAAACAGGGATTTTGTAAATACAGTATTTGGCGGCAATACCCAGGTTTATTGGGGTTTTACCGGAGCCACCGGAGGATTGTCTAACCTGCAGCGTTTTTGTACAAGCCTCATTCCTAAATTTGTTTTTTTGCCAGCACAAAATAAATGTATCGGAGAGCCGATTACTTTTTATGATTCCACAATTACATTTGGCGGTATTTTAAAACGGTATTGGAATTTTGGAGATGGCAGCCCAATCGATTCTGTAAATATAAACCCGGTGCATACCTATACTGCTGCGGGAGACTATACTGTTACAATTAATATTTTGGCACTGGATAGTTGCACTTCCATCTATACTCAAACAATCAGGGTTGGAAGTAAACCTATAGCCGGATTTTATAATCTGGATAGTTGTGTAAATATTCCTATCCGTTATTTCGATACATCACATGTTGCAGTTGGAACCATCAATAGTATTTTTTGGGTTCTTGATAACGCAGGAATTACTTCAACCTTGGCAAACCCAATTACAACTTATACTACTGCGGGGATTAAAAATATTAAGTTGGTTGTAAAATCACTTGAGGGATGCGCTTCCGATACTTTATATAAAACAATCCGAATTCGTGAAAGGCCAGTAGCCAATTTTAATTTTACTGACTCTTTATGCCTTGGTAGTACCTATTTGTTTACAGATAACAGTGTATTGGCTGATGGACCGCTAAATGGATGGGTTTGGACAGTGGATGGTATAAACCAGATTAATAACAATGATTCATTAAGTTATCTATTTACAAGTCACGGGAATCACGTGGTTACTTTAAATACCACTGGAACGGGAAATGCTGACTGTATGAGTAATGTGGTTCAAAAAAATGTTTTTGTGGTTGATAAGCCTTGGGCAGCAATCAAAGCTATCATTCCCTGCGAAACCAAACAGGTGCAATTACTAGATTCGTCCTATACTAATGATGGGCTTTCAATATCTGGTTGGTGGTGGGATCTTGGCAACGGACAATTTTCTACCCAACAAAACCCCTTCGTTACTTTTAATACTTCCGGTCCAAAGCTTATAAGGCTGGTTGTAAGAAACAGTCACAATTGCATTTCTGATACATTAAACTTCAATATTTCTGTAGGAGCAAAACCTGTTGCAAAATTTGGAACGGGTGTAACGCTTTGTAATAATAGCGGAGTATCCTTTTTTGATTCCTCTACAGTGAGTAATGCAACTATAAACAGCTGGGAGTGGATAAACAATAATACAGTGTTTAGTACTCAGCAAAATGCCAGCGGGGTATTTAATGTGGGGCCTAATACTGCGGGTCTTTCTGTTACTAGCAATCTGGGTTGTAAGTCTGATACGTTTTACCGGTCTTTTGTGATAAAAACCAAGCCTCAGATTGCAATGAGTTTTAACGATGCCTGTAAGCAAAGTCCGGTTTCGTTTTCTGCTGCAGAAACCAGTACCAGTATCGGTATTGTAATCTGGAACTGGAATTTTGGAGATGGCGTTTTGGCATCTGGCAACCCAGTTTCACATACGTATAATATTAACAACAACTATACAGTTAAATTATATGCCATTTCAACAGAAGGATGTTCTTCAGATACCTTACAGGATATAATAAATATTTATGGTACCAATGCATTTGCAGGAAATGATACAATTGCAGCAGCAAATCAGCCGGTTCAATTAAATGCAAGTGGTGGATTAAGTTACGAATGGTCACCTTTTGTTGGATTAAGTGCAGTTAATATTCCTAACCCTGTTGCAATTAATACCAATGATCAGTCTTATTATTTAAGAGCATTTACACCGGAAGGATGCGAAAGTTTTGACACGATTAATATAAAAATTTATAAAGGCCCAGAAATTTATGTACCAAGTGCATTTACGCCCAACGGCGACGGAACAAATGATATTTTAAAAGCAATACCGGTGGGCATCAGCAGTTTTGAATATTTTATGGTATACAACCGTTTTGGAGAATTGGTTTTTAAAACAACTGATTATACAAAGGGTTGGGATGGAAGAGCAAAAGGCAAAGATCAGGGAACCGGCAATTTTGTGTGGCTTGCAGCAGCAACAGATTTTAAGGGGAATAAAATATTTAGAAAAGGTTCTGTAATGATTATTAAATAAAGAATCTGAGCAGTTTACTTTGTTATACTTTGATGCATCTTACTAATGAAGTTGTACAACTCATTCATGCTTTTTATATTTTCTACCACAAGAATACCATTTTTGCCCACTTGTTTCAATTTGCCTTTATTGGTACCAGTTTGCAAAAACTGAAGTATCCCGGTAAAAGTATTACTTTGAAAATAAGGTGAATCAGGATTGCTTACAAAAAAACATTTGAGGGTTTCGTTTTTCAGGAACATTTTTTCAAAACCCAGTAATACGGCCAGTTTCCTGCAACGTACGGTGGTAAACAAATCTTCTACCACAGCAGGTACAGGTCCAAACCGGTCTATTAATTCTTTATGAAACGAAATAAGATCTTCTTCTGTTTCGCAATTATCAAGCCTGGAGTAAAGGCTTAAACGCTCGGTAATACTTTCTACATAACTGTCGGGAATTAAAATTTCCAGGTCAGTATCAATGCTGCAGTCTTTTACAAAATCATCCTGTTGATGAATCTCTTCTTTAAACAGCTCCCTGAATTCATTTCTCTTTAATTCCTTGATGGCTTCATCTAGAATTTTCTGATACATTTCAAATCCAATTTCTGCAATGAATCCACTTTGTTCTCCACCCAGCATATTGCCTGCACCCCTTATATCCAGATCTCTCATGGCTATCTGAAAACCACTGCCAAGGTCACTGTATTGTTCCAGGGTAGACAATCGTTTTCTGCTATCCGCAGGCAAAGTACTCATAGGTGGTGCCAGTAAATAACAGAATGCTTTTTTATTGCTCCGACCCACACGTCCTCTTAACTGATGCAGATCACTCAATCCAAACTGGTGTGCATTATTTATGATGATGGTGTTTACATTCGGGATATCAACGCCACTTTCTACAATATTGGTACAAATCAATACATCGTATTTCTTATCCATAAAGTCGAGGATGGTATCTTCCAACTGATCTCCTTCCATCTGTCCATGGGCATAAGCAATACTCAAATCTGGACACAAACCTTGAATTAAAACTTTCATTTCGGCAAGTCCTTTTACCCTGTTGTGAATAAAAAAAATCTGCCCGCCTCTTTCGGTTTCGTAATAAATCATATCCCTGATAGCATCTTCGTTCAATACCATCACTTCTGTTTGTATGGGTTGCCTGTTAGGAGGAGGGGTATTAATAATACTTAAATCTCTTGCTCCCATGAGGCTGAACTGCAAAGTTCTTGGGATTGGCGTTGCTGTTAGTGTAAGTGAATCAACTGTAGTACGCAGTTGTTTTAATTTTTCTTTTGCGGTTACACCAAATTTCTGTTCTTCATCAATAATCATTATACCCAGATCTTTGAACTTTACAGCATTTCCCAGTAGTGCATGTGTGCCAATGATGATATCAATTTTTCCTTCTTCTAGTCTTTTTAGTGTTTCCTTTTTCTCTTTGGCAGTTTTAAATCGGTTTATAAAATCAACCGTTACAGGAAAATCTTTTAACCTGTCAGAAAATGTTTTAAAGTGCTGGTAAGCAAGGATTGTAGTGGGCACCAGTATTGCAGCCTGTTTGCTGTCACACACCGATTTAAACGCAGCCCTTATTGCGATCTCTGTTTTACCAAAACCAACATCTCCACAAACCAATCTATCCATTGGAGCAGGTTTCTCCATATCTCTTTTTACATCTTCGGTAGCTTTGCCCTGATCCGGCGTGTCTTCATAAATAAAACTTGCTTCCAGTTCTGTTTGCATATAATTATCCGGACTATGAGAAAAACCTTCCAGGCTTTTCCTTTGTGCATATAATTTTATCAAATCGGTAGCAATATCCTTAACCTGTTTTTTTGTTTTTTCTTTGAGTTTATTCCATACATCACTACCCAGTTTATTCATTTTTGGAATACTGCCTTCCTTGCCACTGTACTTGCCTATTTTGTGCAGCGATGAAATGTTTACATATAACAGGTCGCCATCCTTGTATTGTATCCTTACCGATTCCTGCAAACGCCCGTTTGCTTCAATTTTTTGGAGGCCACTATAAACACCCACACCATGATCTATATGCGTCACATAATCTCCGGGTTGTAATTCCCTAAGTGTTTTTAAAGTGAGGGCTTTATTCTTATTAAAAGCCTGTTTTACTTTGTATTTATGGTATCGCTGAAATACCTGGTGATCTGTATAACAAATAAGTTTAAGGTCATCATCAATAAACCCTTCATGAATAGATACAGGAATAGGTGTTACTTGTATCTCAGCTTTTAAATCGGTAAAGATGGTATGCATCCTTTCCAATTGTTTGGGGTTTTCAGCAAAGATGAAAATATTGTATTGATTGGTTTCGTATGCTTGCAGATTCTTTATAAGCAGATCAAATTGCCTATTAAATGCAGGTTGTTCTTTGGTAGCATAAAGGATGGTTTCGGCATTTGTAAAATATGCTTTATCGCCGATCTCAATAATATGCCGTTGAGTTATTTCTGCTTTTATAGATGCAGCATTTACAAAATCGTTTTCTGTAACGGTAGTTTTAAAATTAATTTCACTGCTTTCATCCGTTGATTGTTGCCGTTCGTCAGTAGTTTTAAAATGTTCTAAAAATATGGAGAGATCTTCCTCCTGTTGTTCTATTTTTTCTGAAATGAAACTCCAGTCTTCCAGCCAGATAACAGTATTTTCAGGCAAAAATTCCATTAGAGAAACTTTTTCCCCTGTTTCAAATTGCGTTTCTACATTGGGTATAATATTAACCTGAAGTAATTTCCTTTCACTCAACTGGGTTTCCGGATCAAAGATGCGGATACTGTCTACCTCATTGCCAAATAATTCGATCCGGTAAGGTTTTTCATTCCCAAAAGAATAAATATCCAATATACCACCTCGCACTGCAAACTGGCCGGGTTCGTATACAAAATCTGTTCGCACAAATCCATGCTGCACAAATTTTTCCAATATGCCATTAACATCTAGCTCGGCGGCTTGTTTTATACTGATGATGTTTTCTGTAAGTGTTTTGGATAAAACCACCTTTTCAAATAGGGCCTCCGGATAAGTAACGATAATCTTTTTATTTCCTCCACCTGCGAGTTTAGTAAGTGCTTCTGTTCTTAGCATTACATGGCTGCTATTGAGCAGTTGGTAATTTTTTTTATTTTTAAAGGAAGAAGGGAAATAAAAGATATCAAGGGCATTGGTAATATTTTCTAAAGTATTTTGAAAATAAGCAGCTTCTTCAGCATCCCTTAATATTACCAGATGGTTTAGTTGGGCGGTTATCGGCTCATTAAAAACCGATGTTAATACAAATTGTGAAGCACTTCCCTGAAGACCTTTTAGGTGCAAATGCTTTGGTTGGGACAAAGTGATACTGTTCGCTATTTGAAAAGAGCGGGGGTCGTTTTTGTAATAATTCAGCAACACTTCCAAGTTCATCCGGCTGCAAATATAAGCAATGCAATATTTAGCCGATTCGATAATCTGATAATTTAAGCTTAGTTCAACCCCAACAATATTTTATATTTATAAAATTTTCATAATGGCTTGTCAATACATTATCACATTAATTAGTATATTTCCAAAAAAAAGTATTTATGGCATTACAACCCTGGCGTATTGGTAAGATTATCAGGATAGAAGAACAGACAAGCACCACCCGTAGATTTTTTATACAGGTGCCCGAATTGGATAATTTTGATTTTAAACCAGGACAGTTTGTAACGCTGGATCTTCCGATTCACGAAAAACCGAATAAACGCTGGCGAAGTTATTCTATTGCAAGCTGGCCCGATGGGAGCAATATTTTCGAGCTCTGTATTGTACTTTTAAATGAGGGAGCAGGCACCAATTACTTATTCAATATATTAAAAGAAGGAGATGATATTACTTATAGGGGAGCTGCAGGTATTTTTACTTTGCCAGAAACCATAGAAAAAGACATTTTTCTAATTTGTACAGGTACAGGTATTGCGCCTTTTAGAAGTATGGTTCATCATATTATTAAACAAAACATTCCTCATCAAAAGATTCATCTAATTTTTGGGTGTAGAAAATTTGGAGATGCTTTATATGTAAATGAACTTACTGATTTGATGCATAAAGAAGCTGATTTTTATTTTTATACAGCCTACTCAAGAGAGGAGCCGGGGAATTATGACCACCTAGTTAGAATTGGTTATGTGCATCAGGTATATGAAGATATATGCAGGGAGAATATGATTGATGATCTAGTAAATTCTGCCCAAAAAATTATAAAGCCTGCCAGTTTTTATTTATGTGGATGGAAGGGTATGATTGATGAGGCGAAAAGCAAGATCATGGAATTGGGATACGATAAAAAATCAATTCATGCTGAAATTTATGGCTAATTTGAATTTTTGTTTGATAAACACAATAAAAAATATGATTTATATCATGGGTAAAAATGATAAATACAATACCTGTTTGGCGGGTTAATGTAGTCAATTATTTATTACCTTGTACTCTCAAAATCCTTCATTCAACAACTGAATTTCTATGGGTGCATCTTCGATGATTGTTTTGATTCTGGCGGCGTTAACTTTTTCTATTATAGCATTGCTGATAGCCAAATTGGTTACGAAAGCAACCACCAACCCACAAAAAGGGGAGCCGATAGAATGCGGTATTCCTACTCATGGAAAAACATGGGTTCAATTAAATGTGGGTTACTATTTATTTGCATTAATTTTCTTGATATTTGATGTGGAGATTATATTTCTTTTTCCATGGGCAGTTGTAGCAAAAAGTGTTGGTTGGATGGCATTGGTAGAGATTATTATTTTCTTTTTTATATTATTCGTAGGCTTTTTATATGCCCATAAAAAAGGCGCATTAAAGTGGATGTAAAAAATATCAAACATTACTATTTTAAAAGGAACTAACTAAATATTTTATTCTCTTGGTAGAACAAACAAACATATCTAAAGATTTTCCAGGCCAGGTTCACGAAACACCCGGAGGTGGAATTGTGCTGAGCAAACTCGACGATCTGATTAATTGGGCTCGCTCTAATTCATTATGGCCACTCACATTTGCAACCAGTTGTTGCGGTATAGAATATATGTCGGTAGCAGGTGCCAAATATGATTTTTCCAGGTTTGGTTTCGAAGTGGCAAGAGCCTCTCCAAGACAGGCAGATGTGATTATTATTGCAGGAACGATTGTAAATAAAATGGCCCCCGTTTTAAAAAGATTGTATGATCAGATGGCTGATCCGAAATATGTGATTGCCATGGGAGCATGCGCTATAAGTGGAGGTCCATTCTTTTATAATACCTATTCTGTGGTAAAAGGTGCCGATCACGTGATCCCTGTAGATGTTTATGTTGCTGGATGTCCGCCAAGGCCAGAAGCATTGATACATGCTTTGATGACACTGCAGGAAAAAATTAAAATGGGCATGACGAGAGAGCAGATAAAAGCTGGATAAAAAACATTAATAATGTATTTATAGTAAATAAGATAAACTGTGTCGAAAGTTTAATTATGGGAAACGAAGAAATAAAAACCAAAATTACCGAACTGCTTGCTGCTTCTGCATTTGATGAAAGTGGCGAATGGCTCAATATTACTGTTAGTTCGCAAGACTGGTTTTCATTTGCATCACAGCTTCGAAATGATGAAACTTTATATTTCGATCATCTTTTCTGTCTTACTTGTATCGATTTTAAGACAAATCTTACGATGGTTTACCATCTCAGTTCAACAAAATTCAGACATAATATAGTGGTAAAATCAGTTTTGGATATTACCAAACCTGAAATAGAAACGGTAAGTTCTATTTGGCAAACGGCTAATTTTCATGAGCGGGAAGTTTATGAAATGTTTGGGGTGAATTTTTTAAATCATCCTGATCTCCGATTGCTCATTTTGCCTGATGGTTGGGAAGGTAAAAATCCAATGAGAAAAGATTTTGAAGATCCGATTAATATGATCAAATTATAAAAAGACAGTGGGTCTAAAATATCGAATGTGATGTAACAATTAGTTGTTTAATTAAAATACATTCGAAATTCGACATTAAATATTCGACATTAAAAGTATGGTTGAAGAAATAGGCAATACAACAGAAGGTGACCTGATCATCAATGTAGGACCACAGCATCCTGCCACACATGGTGTATTACATTTGATAATAACCCTGAACGGTGAAACTATTAAAAAAGTAGAACCGCATTTGGGGTTTATTCACCGCTCTATTGAAAAAATGTGCGAGAGTTTATCCTACCGTCAATTCATTTACGTAACCAGCCGTATGGATTACCTTTCTTCTCATATTAATAATCACGCTTGCGCTCTTACTGTTGAAAAGGGATTGCAGATAGAGGTTCCGGACAGGGCAAAAGTTATCCGTATTTTAATGGATGAGTTAACCAGAATTGCATCACACGAATTATGGTGGGGAGCAATGGCTATGGATTTGGGAGCGTTTACACCATTCTTTCATGCTTTTAGAGAAAGAGAGTCTATCAACGATATCATGGAAGAGACCTGCGGGGCAAGACTTACCATGAACTACATTGTTCCTGGGGGTTTAATGCAGGATATACATCCTAATTTTCAAAAAAGAGTAAAGGATTTTTTAAGTCTTTATAAGTCTAAGATTCATGAATATGATGAACTGATAACTGGTAATATCATTTTTCAGAATAGGATGAAAGGAGTAGGTTATTTATCTCCAGAGGATGCAATCTCTTTTGGTGTAACTGGGCCAGCTGCAAGAGGAAGTGGGGTTTCCTGCGATATCAGAAAATTATACCCTTATGATGGATACGAAAATTTGCAGTTTGATGAAATACTGGAAACAGCCGGAGATTCATTTGCAAGGTATATGGTTCGTATCAGAGAAATGCAACAATCTGTTAGGATTATTGAACAACTGATAGACAATATTCCAGAGGGAGATTTTCAGACAAAAACAAAAGCCGTTTTAAAATTACCCAAAGGCGAATTTTATACAAGAGTAGAAACAGCCAGAGGAGAGTTCGGTGTTTATATCGTGAGTGAAGGTGGAACAACACCTTACAGAATTAAATTTCGTTCACCAGGATTTTCAAACCTTTCGGCATTGGATAAAATGGCAAGAGGAGAAAAACTAGGAGATTTGGTAGCAATGATGGGAACACTGGATTTAGTGATACCTGATATTGACAGATAATAAATAAGTAATTAAAAATTATGTGGAGTTTATCAAGCATATCTAACGCAATTCATACTTGGTTGAATGAAACTTTCAATCCAACATGGGCTATGATATTTGAAATGGTCATTGTCGGAGTATGCGTAATAGGATTGTTTGCAGTACTTGGATTGGTTTTGGTAATTATGGAAAGAAAAGTGGCTGCGTGGATTCAGATTCGTTTGGGACCAAACCGTGTGGGACCGAAAGGAATGTTCCAGTCCATGGCGGATACTGTAAAATTATTGGTAAAAGAAGGGATGACACCAAATGGGGTGGATAAATTCTTGTTTAACCTTGCTCCTTTAATAGCAATGATTGTAGCCATGTTATTGATGGCTCCTATTGCATTTGCAAAAGATTTTGTGATGTGGGATCTAAATATTGGAGTATTATATGTTACGGCAGTTTCTTCCATAACGGTAATAGGAATTTTAATGGCAGGTTGGGCAAGTAATAATAAATATTCACTGATGGGGGCTATGCGAAGCGGGGCACAAATCGTGAGTTATGAATTATCTGCAGGCTTATCCATTCTTACAATCATTGTATTTACCGGCAGTCTTAATATTTCTGATATCGTTCTTTCGCAAGCAAATGGCTGGTGGATTTTTAAAGGACATTTTCCAGCAATTGTTTCATTTGTGATTTTTATTATTGCCGTAACTGCTGAAACCAACAGGGCTCCATTTGATCTGGCTGAAGCTGAATCTGAATTAACGGCGGGTTTTCACACCGAATATTCGGGGATGAAATTTGCTTTGTTTTTTCTTGCAGAATACATCAACGTTTTTATTGTATGTGCCATTGGAGCTACTTTATTTTTAGGCGGATGGATGCCTTTTCATATTGGAAACTGGGAAGCCTTTAATCATATAATGGATTATATCCCGTCAGGTTTATGGTTTTTTGGAAAAACGTTTTTTCTGATATTTTTAATCATGTGGTTCAGGTGGACATTTCCGAGGTTACGTATCGATCAGTTATTAAATCTGGAGTGGAAATATTTATTACCAATCAGTATGTTTAATTTATTGCTGGCAACAGCTTTAGCCATTTTAGGCTGGCATTTTTAAAGTAAATAGTACAAATGTTTATTGTTAATTACATAAAAGAAGTTCTCAGCGCTGTAAGATCTTTACTGGTAGGTTTAAGACGTACCGGATATTATTTTACGCATCACAAAGAGATCATTACAGAACAATATCCTGATAATAGGGATACGTTGAAGATGGCTGATCGTTTTAAAGGAGAAGTGGTAATGCCGCATGATGAAAAAAACGAGCATCGCTGCACTGGTTGTACCGCTTGTGAGCTGGCTTGCCCCAATGGAACCATTAAAGTGATTACTAAATTTGATATTTCTCCTGAAGGGAAAAAGAAAAAAGCAATTGATAAACTGGTATATCATCTAGAACTGTGCACCATGTGTAATTTATGTGTTGTAGCCTGCCCGTCAGATGCAATTGTAATGGCACAAACTTTTGAGCATAGTGTATTTGACAGAGCATCATTGACCAAAATATTAAATAACCCAGATTCAAAAATTATGGAGGGAGTAGAATAATGAGCGGATCAACTATCATATTTTTTATGCTTGCTGCATTTACTTTAATAAGTGCAGTAATGGCAGTTAGTACAAGGCATATTTTTCGTGCAGCCATCTTTTTGTTATTTACATTAATAGGAGTTGCAGGATTGTATTTTTGGATGCAGTATGATTTTATTGCTGCTGTGCAGATAATCGTTTATGTTGGAGGTATCACCGTGTTGATTATCTTCTCCATTTTTCTTACACAACAGGCAGGAGAACTATTGCCCAAACAAAAAATGGGCAGGCAAATATTTTCCGCCCTAGCAGCTTTTTGCGGATTTGCACTAATCATGCTGCAGGTATATCAACATTCTTTTAACCAAACAACTGCTACCGCAATAGAACCCACCGTAGCTAATATAGGCAATCGGATGCTTGGAGTAAATGAGGGCGGTTATGCATTACCGTTTGAAGTAGTGAGTATTTTATTATTGGCAGCCCTGATAGGTTGTATTGTAATTGCCATGCGCAGTAAACCAGTAACATCATGATGGAACCCGGATTATATCATTTATTATTTATCAGCGGAGCACTATTTTTTATAGGGGTGTTTGGGTTTTTTACCAGGCGCAACCTTGTTACTATGTTAATGAGTATAGAACTTATTTTAAATAGTGTAAACCTGAATTTTATTGCTTTCAACAAATATTTGTGGCCAGATAAAATGGACGGATTATTTTTTGCCATTTTTATTATTGCCATTGCAGCAGCAGAAGCAGCTGTGGCCATTGCGATCATTATTAATTTATATCGTAGCCATGGTTCAATTGATGTTGAGAGCGCAGAAGAACTAAAGAATTAATTAATTATGCCTAATGCAACTTATATAGCACTTATTCCTTTACTGCCACTGGCAGCATTCATTCTGCTTGGAATATTTGGAAGGAAACATTTCAAGAACAGTGCAGGAATTATCGGAACCTTTTTATTGCTTGTATCCACAGCACTTGCTTTGTATACAGCTTATGGTTACTTCTTTGATTATGGGAAAGTAAATGGGGTTTATCAAAAATTAATCCCATTACAATACAATTGGCTGCAGTTTTCACCCGGTCTTTCTATTGATATTGGAATCTTATTAGATCCTATTTCAGTAATGATGCTGGTTGTTGTTACTTTTATTTCTTTGATGGTGCATATTTATAGTTTGGCTTACATGAAGGGTGAAGAAAGATTCCCGACTTATTATGCATTTCTTGGACTTTTTACTTTTTCAATGTTAGGCCTGGTAGTATCTTCTAACATTTTTCAGATGTATATTTTCTGGGAATTGGTGGGTGTATCTTCCTTTCTTTTAATTGGGTATTATTATGATCGGCCAAGTGCGGTTGCAGCATGCAAAAAAGCATTTATTGTTACCCGATTTGCTGATCTCGGGTTTTTGATAGGCATATTAGTATTGTCTTTTTATTCGGGAACGCTTGATTTTAATACACTAATTCAACGGCTTACTTCACCTGAATCCAGTGAATTAAAAACTGCAGTAGCGGCATCGTTCCTGGGAGTATCTGCATTAACTTGGGGTGTAGTATTGGTATTTATTGGTGGCGCAGGAAAAAGTGCCATGTTGCCATTACATATCTGGTTGCCAGATGCAATGGAAGGTCCTACACCTGTTTCAGCATTGATACATGCTGCAACCATGGTAGTTGCTGGTGTTTTTTTAGTAGCAAGGTTATTTCCTGTTTTTAGTATGTCGGCACCAGCCTTGGAAATTGTATCTTATGTTGGAATCAGCTCTGCTTTATTTGCTGCAATAATTGCTTGTACACAAACGGATATTAAAAGAGTATTAGCATATTCAACCATGTCGCAAATTGGTTTTATGATGTTTGCCTTAGGTGTTTCAGGCTCGGGTGGAGAAAATGGGTTAGGATTTACCGCATCCATGTTTCACCTTTTTACTCATGCAATGTTTAAAGCATTGTTATTCCTGGGGGCAGGCGCAGTAATCCATTTTATTCATAGTAATGAGATGAAAGATATGGGAGGACTAAGAAAATATATGCCTATTACCCATATCACTTTTTTAATTGCTTGTCTGGCCATCGCAGGAGTTCCGCCTTTTGCAGGTTTTTTTAGTAAAGAAGAAATTTTACTGGCTGCCTACCAACACAATTCATTTATTTACTGGATAGCTCTGATAACATCAGGACTAACTGCTTTTTATATGTTCCGTTTATATTTCAATATTTTTTGGAATAAGGAACATGAGCCACAAGGGGAACATCATCATGGTGAAGGAGGGTTCGCTATGATGATGCCTTTGCTGCTTTTGGCAGTGGGAGCAGCCGCAGCTGGATTTATTCCCTTTGGACATTTTGTAAGTTCAGATGGCGCAGCTTTGGAAAGTGAATTTCATTTTCAATTTTCAATTGCACCTGTAGCATTGGGATTAATGGGGATTTTTACAGCTATGTGGTTGTATAAAACTAAAAATAATAAACCTGATAAAATTGCAGTTTCGTTAAATGGATTTTATAAAGCAGCCTATCATAAATTTTATTTTGATGAACTTTACCAACTCATCACAAAAAAAATCATTTTTAATCTGATAGGAAGGCCTGCAGCATGGATTGATAAAAATGTAGTGGATGGATTTGTTAATGCAACAGGAAGTACAACACAAACCATATCAGAAAAAATAAAAGGTTTTCAATCGGGTAAAGTTCAGCAATATGCAATTTACTTTTTAGCAGGAGTGATCGCATTGGCCGTCCTCTTTATTTATGTGTGGAAATAGATAATTGATTTAAGAAAACAGAATGAATTTAACATTATTAATATTATTACCGCTACTTACAGCAATTACCATCTTGCTGTTGCGAAACACTGCCCAGGTTAAGTGGGTGGCATTAACAGGTTCAACCCTTCAGCTAATATTGGCCTTTTATTTATTATTTGTTTTTAATAATGAAAGAAGTGCTGGTAATACTGCTCAAATGTTGTTTGAATTGCAGTATAACTGGTTTCCGGCATGGCATATTAGTTTCCATTTGGGAGTAGATGGAATTTCTATAGCTATGATTTTATTGACAGCATTTGTTGTTGTTGCAGGTATTTTGGTTTCGTGGAATATTACAAAGATGACCAAAGAATATTACTTCTTACTCATCCTGCTTAGTATGGGAGCTTATGGTTTTTTTGTTTCTTTAGATCTATTTATTCTTTTCTTCTTTCTTGAAATAGCAGTAATACCTAAATACTTATTAATAGGAATTTGGGGCAGTGGCAAAAAAGAATATGCTGCCAATAAATTGGCACTGATGTTAATGGGAGGTTCGGCTTTGGTACTGGTTGGTTTGCTTGGACTCTATTTTTCTACACCCGAAAGAAGTTTTGATTTGTTGGCATTGGCACATTTTAATATTCCTATAGAAACTCAAATGATTTGTTTCCCTTTATTGTTTGTAGGATTTGGCGTATTTGGCGGTTTGTTTCCTTTTCATACCTGGGTACCCGATGGTCACTCATCTGCACCAACTGCAGGGTCAATGTTCTTGGCAGGAATTTCAATGAAATTGGGCGCATACGGTTGTTTAAGAGTTGCTACTTATATTATGCCTGAGGGTGCAAAAGAATATGCTAATTTCATAATTATACTTTCTACGATAGCTATTTTGTATGGAGCTTTTGCTACTATGATGCAGAAGGATTTGAAATACATCAATGCTTATTCTTCAGTGAGTCATTGCGGATTTGTTTTTCTCGGCATTGGCATGTTAACCAAAACAGCCATGACCGGTGCTGTTTTACAAATGGTATCACATGGTTTAATGACAGCCCTTTTCTTCGCAGTTATTGGGATGATATATGAACGCTCTCATACAAGGCAGGTAAATGAAATGGGGGGCTTGCTAAAAGTTATGCCATTTATCGTATCTGTATTATTTATCGTAGGATTGTGTTCTTTAGGATTACCCGGATTAAGTGGTTTTGTTGCAGAGATGACCATCTTTGTTGGTTCATGGCAGAATGCAGATACCTTTCATAGGGTTGCTACAATAATAGCCTGCATGAGTATTGTTGTTACTGCAGTTTATATATTGAGGGCAATAGGCCAAACTGCTATGGGGCCTTTAAAAGCAGGATTTGAAAATCTGACTGACGCAACATGGAATGAAAAATTGGCCGCCATTCTCTTGGTTGCAGGTATTCTGGCAATAGGTTTAGCGCCATCCTGGTTAAATAACTTGATAAGCCCAGCAACAGATATTATTACACAAAAAATATTCCCGATGGCAATCGGAGTAAAATAAATAGAGATTAATGAACGAGCTTTTTATATTAATGAAATCTGAGTTGCTGGTTACCGGCCTGCTCTTTCTGCTGTTGTTTATAAAAATAGGCAAGGGTATAAAAAATGAAAGCCTGCTATTAATAATACAGTCTTTATTATTGGTCAACTTTATTATTGGTTTCTTTTTTAACAAAGAGGGTAACCTCTTTGACGGGATGTTTAATACTAATGGATTGATAGCCTTGCAAAAGAGTATTCTTAGTTTAGGTGTTTATCTTATCTCTTTATTATTTGCCGATTGGTTTAAGAAGAGTGAGCATATGGCAGAGTTTTTTATGCTTATGTTATCTGCATTATTAGGTATGTTTTTTATGATATCAAGTGGTAACTTGTTGATATTTTTTCTTTCGCTCGAAATGGCTACGATTCCTGTAGCTGCAATGGTAAATTTTGATTTGGATAAAAAGATTTCTTCCGAAGCGGCAATGAAAATGATTTTATCTTCTGCATTTTCTTCCGGCATTTTACTTTTTGGTATCTCACTGGTATATGGGGTAACAGGTACTATTAGTTTTGCAGCCATGCCTGCAGTGTTAGATGGTAGCCCTTTGATGATATTGGCATTTGTATTTTTATTCACAGCGTTTGCATTTAAATTATCTATTGTGCCATTTCATTTATGGACAGCGGATGTATATGAAGGCGCTCCTTTTGCCACTACCTCTTTTTTATCAGTTATTTCAAAAGGATCTGTTGCTTTTATATTCATGGCCACATTGTATAAAGTATTTCAACCTATGCAGGATGTGTGGTATAACATGATTATGCTTCTGTCTATTGTGACAATGATCACTGGTAATCTCTTTGCATTACGTCAACAGAACATCAAAAGATTTCTTGCTTTCTCTTCTATAGCGCAGGTAGGTTTTATTTTGGTGGGTATGAGCAGCAACTCGCCTGCAGGAACAGCTTCTGTTGTATATTTTATTTTGGTGTATACTTTTTCTAACCTTGCAGCATTTGGTGTAGCAGCTGCTATTGCTTCGCAAACAGGAAAAGAAAAAATAGATGATTATAAAGGGTTGTATCAAAACAACCGCTTCTTAAGCTGGGTATTGGCATTGGCTTTATTTTCACTGGCAGGTATTCCGCCAACCGCTGGTTTTTTTGGTAAATTATTTCTGATTACTGCAGGAGCATCAAAGGGAAATTATATGTTTATTACCATTGCGGCATTAAACATGATTATTTCTTTATTCTATTATCTTAAAGTGGTACGTGCCGTTTTTATGGATAAAAATGATTTTCCTGTAGAGAAAATAACGATTCAGTTTTCAACAAAACTAGCATTGATAATTTGTTCTACCGGTATTGTATTGGCAGGTATATTTAGCTGGATATATGATTATATACAGGCGCTGAGTTAAGTGCTTAAAGCGTCAGAAAAAGCAATAACAACCTACCATTGTTATCACTTATAAATAATTAAAATGGCAATAAATAAGAATCACGAATTTGAAGAATTAGATGGCGTAAAATGCGGCATCGTAGAAAAGAATGTGACGGCAGATCGTGTAGCTTTTTTAAAAAAATTACTTGAATACAATCGATATACTGTTGTAGTTGTTCCATCTCCACCGGCAAAAGTTGCGGCTGTTAAAGCACCGGTAGCAGAACCCGGGGCCGAAGTTGTTGTTGCAGATCCCATTCCTGCACCAGTAACAGCAGAAACCTTTACAGTGGGCGTCTCTGATTATACCTTCAACAGCGTTAATGCTATTTTTGGAAGATTACTGCACACGCCCGACGGCCATGTAGTTACCCTTGCTTACTGGCATCAAAAGGAAACAGTTTCCCATGATGAGATTCCTTA
>CANNJE010000036.1 GCA_947504605.1 Chitinophagaceae bacterium | reverse complement strand
TTTCCTGAAAATGCATTACAAGCTATTTGCCTTGGTTAAATAAATATTTTAACTTCTCCATGAAGTGACTTATTTCCATCAACTTAATTTAGGAAGTGACAGTACAACCTTTCACTTTTCACCTTTTCAGCTTTTCACCTTTTCACCTTTTCACCTTTCACTTAATTAGCGTCCACATCAGCGATAACATGCACCGATTTAAATTGCTTTTCACTTTGCATTAAATTAATATGATTGCGGATTACTTTTTTGTAGGTCAAACTCATCCCTGGTTCTTTAGGCAACTTTAGCATAATCTCCATCAGGTATTGATTTCGCAGCCTGCCAATGATCGGTGCTGCAGGCCCCACCACAAATTCTTTCAAATCCTGCTTTAATAAACCTGCTAATTTTTCAGCAGCATCAAACACCGTATTTTTATCCTTATGCCTTAAAGTGAGCATAACGATTCTGCTAAATGGTGGATAGAAAAATTCTTTCCTGTTGGCAATTTCATATCCATAGAATTTTTCAAAGTCATGCTGCTGCACCAACTCAAGCACCGGATGTTTTACATTCATGGCCTGTATCAATACTTTTCCCTGCGCATGTTTTCTTCCCGCCCTGCCACTTACCTGTTCCATCAGCTGAAATGCCCTTTCATTGGCCCTAAAATCTGCAAAACTCAATAGCCCATCTGCATCCAAAATCCCCACCAGGCTCACGTGATCAAAATCCAGCCCTTTTACAACCATCTGTGTGCCTACTAAAATATCAATCCTGTGCTGTTCAAATAACTGAATAAGATTATCATGTGCGGTCTTGCCACGCACACTGTCTACATCCATACGGGCTATTTTATATTTGGCAAAATCTTCTTCCAGTTGTTCCTCAATCTTTTCTGTGCCAAAATTTTTCTCCAGCCAGTTGTTGCTGCCACAAGCCGGGCAAGTCACCAGTTTTGGGTAGGTACTTCCACAATAATGGCAGTGTAGTTTATTACTATACTTGTGCAGGGTAAGTGACACATCACAATGTGTACACTGTGGAATATATCCACATGCACTGCATATCAGGTAAGGATTATAACCTCGCCTGTTTTGGAACAAAATCACCTGCTTATTGGCATCCAATGCTTCCTGAATAGCTTCTTTTAATTGTGGGCTAATCATCACTTTACCCTTTTGAGCCACTTGCCTTGTATTCACAATTTCTATGGCAGGCAATTCTATGCCGCCATACCGCTCATTCAGATGCACAAGACCGTATTTATGTTGTGTTGCATTAAAATAACTTTCTACCGAAGGTGTAGCACTTCCCAATAAAACCTTTGCCCCAAATAGTGATGCATAATAAATGGCACCATCACGTGCATTGTACCTTGGCGCAGGATCCTGCTGCTTGTAAGAACTATCATGCTCCTCATCTACAATAATCAATCCCAGTTCTTTAAATGGCAGCAGCAGTGCGCTTCTTGCCCCTAGTACAATTTTAACTTCCCCGGTTCTTATTTTATTCCAGAGTTCAATACGTTCATGATTATTAAACTTTGAATGATAGATAGTGATATTCCCTCCAAAATGTACCTGTAATCTTCGTATCAATTGAGCAGTTAGTGCAATCTCAGGTAATAAATACAATACCTGCTTTCCCTTGCTAAACACTTCCTCTATCAACTTAATATATAACTGCGTTTTACCGCTGCCTGTAACTCCATGAAGCAGACAAACATTTTTGTCTTCAAAACTTGTTTTTACAAGATCGAGACATTCCTGCTGCTTGGGACTCATTTCAAAATTAATAATAACCTCTTTGGGTAGGCTTGGGATACGGTCTATACTTCTCCTTTCTATGATCAGCATATTTTTATCCGTCAATCCTTTAAGCTGCGCTGCCGTTGCTCCCGATTTTTTTAATAATGCAGGCTGCGTTACATCTCCTGCTGTTTTTTGCAAATGCAAAAAGGAAAGCAGCAGTTCCATTTGTTTAGGAGCCCCTTTCCATTCATTTAACACCTTGCTTAATGCATCTTCCGACTGGTATTGAGGATGCAACAAAACATAATTTTCTTTTTTAACCTTATACCTTTCGCTTAGCTCCTCCCAGATGAAACAGACATTTTTATCAATTAGCTTTTTGATAACCGGATAAACATGCGTGGCATCTAGTACTTGCTGTACTTCTGTAAGCTGCAGTTGCTTTTTCAGTAACAAAGCCTCCGCCACCAGAAATTCATCATCACTTAAATCAGTAAAATCTTCTCCAATCTCTTCATTGTATATAAGAATCGTTTCGCTGCTCAATTTAAAGTTAGCAGGCAAAGCTGCCGCCATCACCTCTCCTTCTGTGCACATATAATAATTACTCATCCACTCCCAAAACTGCAATTGCTGTGGATATAGCAGCGGGGCATCATCAAGAACATTTAATATAGGCTTGGTTTGATAATCGGGTTTTTGGGTGGTTACAGATTTTATAATACCTGCATATTTTTTATTTTTCCCGAAAACAACTTCAACCCTGCAACCTGGCAAAGCCCTTTCTAGGTGTAAATCAGGAATAGCATAAGTATATACAACCGGCAAAGCCAATGGCAAAACAATATGAGCCCAATGGCTATAGGTTGTTTCCTTAAATGCTATTTGATTTTGTCCGGTCATTAATTTTTACTTTATCCAGCTTGCTTTGTATTTTATCAACCCTGCTTCCATTAAGTCATAAACTTTTTGTTGCAGAAACTCAACATCGGCCATTGTATATCCAATTACTGGTACTTCCTCAAGAAAAATAGCTCTTGATCTTCCTGGAGTAAGCGAAAAGATACTCTTATAATGCAAACGATCGTACGCATCTAAAAACAATACCGGCTTAATAGGTGTTTGAGTTTCAATAGCTATCTTAAAAGCGCCTGAATAAAACCCCTTCAAAGGTTCATGCCCCATATTAAAAGTACCTTCTGGTGCCAATACAATCGAAATATTTTTCTTTATCACCTTTTTTAGTTCAAGAACACTTTTTGCTCTGTGGGCGGCATCGCTCCTATTTACAGTAACAACAGCTTTGCGGTATATAATTCCAAAAATAGGCACTCTGGTCATCTCAAATTTACCCAATACCCTGATAGGCTGATAGCGAAATGCACTCATCAATATAGGAATATCCATATAGGACAGATGGTTAAAGACGAAAATACAGGCATGCCCGGCATCATGAGGGGCCTCAAAATAATTTTTATGCCTGATTCCCCATAACAGCAAACTGGCATTTGCCCAAAACCTGCACATTTTATTAATAATATTCCCTCCTTGTACTTTACCCCAAAAAGAAGCCATTACAATGAACGGAAATAGCACAAACATCAGCAGCAGAAAAACTGCGTAAGCGTATATACAATAAATTAACTGTATGAATCGGAGGAAAAACTGCATAAAATAACCACGAATATATAATATGTGAAGGAGATATAGACTAAAAATAAAACTCCCTAAGACAGGTCCTTTAGCTTGTAATTATTGATTTTCAGCTATTTATCTGTCGCTTAAACAGGCCCCTAAAACCCCAAAACTGATTAAACTGATTAAAAAGTTTTAAAAAACGTTTTCTGAATCGGTATAAAACCTTACCTTTGCCGTCCTAAATTCGGGATGTTATGTTAGCAGTAGTAAAAATCGCAGGTCAGCAATTTAAAGTAAAAGCCGGAGACAGCTTATACGTTCCTCACCTAGAGGGTAACACAGGAGATTCAGTTGAATTCTCTGATGTATTGTTTACTTCTAATGGTGATGCCATTGTAAGTGGAACAGATGTAAAAGCAGTTGTAAAAGCTGAAATTATTAGCGACCTTATTAAAGGTGATAAAGTAATCGCTTTTAAAATGAAAAGAAGAAAAGGTTTCCGCAAAAAGCACGGACACCGTACGCAGTATACCCATATTAAAGTAACTGCAATTGCTTAGTAAATTTTGAATGCAAAAATTCAAAATTCTAAATTCTAAAAAAGTAAAAAAATGGCACACAAAAAAGGTGAAGGTTCCGTAAAAAACGGCCGTGATTCACAAAGTAAAAGACTAGGTGTAAAAATATTTGGTGGCCAGGCTGCGCAGTCAGGTAACATCATTCTTCGTCAGCGTGGTACAGTGTACCATCCTGGTAAAAATGTTGGTGTTGGAAGAGATTTTACCATCTTCGCATTAACAGATGGAGTAGTAGAATTCAGAAAAACTAAAGCAGATAAAACCTTTGTTTCTGTAGTCGCTGTGGAGGCCACTGCCTAAATTTTAATATTTTTTTTTGGTAATATCAAAATAGTATTTATTTTTAATTATTATTTACTAACCAATTAAATTCTAAAAAAATGGCAACCGCTAAAAAAGTAGCTAAAAAAGCTGCACCAAAAAAAGCTGCTCCTGCAAAGAAAGCTGCACCAAAAAAAGCTGCTCCTGCAAAAAAAGCTGCTCCTAAAAAAGCTGCTCCTGCAAAGAAAGCTGCTCCTGCAAAAAAAGCTGCTCCTAAAAAAGCTGCTCCTGCAAAGAAAGCTGCTCCTGCAAAAAAAGCTGCTCCTAAAAAAGCTGCTCCTGCAAAGAAAGCTGCTCCTAAAAAGAAGTAAGCTTATTAAAGCAATAAAATTCAGAGTCCCGGTTTTCCGGGACTTTTTTTTTGCTCAACCCGCATGAATACTACATTACAGAGCACCCTACCCTTAAACTGTTTTTCCGAAAATCATTACAAAACTTTTCACCTCACTACGCTCCAGCGATTACTTATTTATTACTTTTGATACATGGACAATTATCAAATTGCAGATTCATTTTCGTTACTCGCAAAGCTGATCGACATTCACGGAGAGAATAGTTTCAAATCAAAATCATATGCAGCTGCAGCTTTTGCAATCGAAAAATTAACGACCCCTTTAAATGAAATTCCAAGAGAAAAAATTTCTTCCATTAAAGGAATCGGAGACTCTTCTGCAAGGAAAATTATAGAAATTCTGGAGACCGGTAAACTCCAAAACCTGGAGGAGATTATTTCGAAAACACCCCCCGGAGTAGTCGAAATGTTAAATATTAAAGGAATTGGTCCAAAAAAAATTCACACTATTTGGAAAGAAATGGAATTGGAAAGTATTGGCGAATTATTATATGCATGCAAAGAAAATCGCTTAAAACTTTATAAAGGCTTTGGAGAAAAAACGCAGCAGAGTGTTTTAGAGAATATCGAGTTTTATTTCAAAAGCAAAGGAAGCTTTTTGTATGCACAGGTAGCAACAATTGCTCCAGTAATTCAAAACTTTTTCGAAAAATTGTTCCCTTCAAAAAGGATCGAAATCACAGGTGCATTTAAAAGGCAAATGGAGATCATTAATGAGCTGGAATTTGTTATAGAAGAAACCCTAACCATCATTGAAAATACCCTTCAAAATACAGAAGGTTTTGAGCTGGTCGAGAAAGACAAGGATACGATCGTTTTTAAAAGCTCCAATGGCATTATTATAAAGATTTATGCATGTACATCTGCAAATTTTATTCATACCCTGGTTGCTACCTCTTCATCGGAGGAATTTAACAACAGTATCAACGAAAAATTTCCGCTATTAGCCTCTTCGAATGCTATTAGCGAAGTGGAATATTTTTCAGCCATTGGCATCAATATGATTGTTTCGCCACTTAGGGAAACCGCGGAAATTGTAGAAATGGCCGAAAAAGGAAAGATTCCTACATTAATTCAACCCGCCGATATCCGCGGCATCATTCATTGTCATAGCAACTGGAGTGATGGAAGTAATACCTTGGAGGAAATGGCGCAGGCTGCCATCAACAGGGGGCTTGAATACCTCGTTATAAGCGATCACAGTAAATCAGCCTTCTATGCCCAAGGCCTGCAGGAAGAAAAAATCCGGGAACAACACTTGTATATAGACGAACTAAACCAGAAACTTCATCCTTTTAAGATCTTTAAAAGTATTGAAAGCGATATTCTAAACGATGGTAACCTTGATTATGCAGATGGAATACTTGCTGGATTTGACCTTGTAATTGCTTCCGTTCACAGTAATTTAAAGATGAGCGAGGAAAAAGCAATGATGCGTTTGATAAAAGCTATTGAGAACCCATATACGACGATCCTGGGCCATATGACCGGAAGATTGCTCCTGAGTCGGCCCGGATACCCGGTAAACCATGATGCCATTATCGACGCCTGTGCAGCCAACCATGTTGTTATTGAACTAAATGCACATCCAAGCAGATTGGATATAGATTGGAGACATATTCAAAAAGCACTTGCAAAAAAGGTACTGATTTCTATTGACCCCGATTCTCACCACACAGATGGGCTGGATGATACCCGTTTCGGAGTAATGGTAGCTCAGAAAGCAATGGTTACAAAAATGGATAACCTCAGCAGTTACAGCCTGGAAGCATTTGAAAAATTTATAACCGAAAGAAAAAAGTTAAAGGGTATTTAATCTGTACTTAAAGGTAGTTGAACAAAAAAACTGGTCCCCTCATCAATGCTTGTTTCAAACCAAATAAGGCCATTCATTTGCTCCACAATCCTTTTGCACATTGCCAACCCAAGTCCGGTACCGGATGTTTTAGTCGTAAAATTTGGGGTAAATATTTCAGGCTGAATATGCTCGGGTATGCCCTCCCCATTGTCTTTTATTTTTATCAAAACCGTTGCGCCCTGTAAATATTCATCTACCTCTATTTCGGGCAATTTATTTTCAGGTACCGATTGCTGGGCATTTTGAATAAGGTTTGTAAAAAGCCGGTTAATATGCGTTTTGTCTGCCAGCATCATGATTGGCTCGCCTGCCAAATGCCATTTAATGGTAATTTTTTCATTCCCCTCATACAATTTTTTAATCGAAAGAAGTGAATCGGTAATATCTAGGGTTTCTTTATTGGCTTTTTCAATATTTGCAAACTGACTAAACTCGCTGGCAATATTACTAAGATGATCAATCTGCTCTACCATTGTATTGGCCACACTTGCTGTGAGCGCTTTTACATCTGGCGCATTTGACTCAATGGAACGTTGCAAGAATTGCATACTTAATTTCATTGGAGTAAGCGGGTTCTTAATTTCATGCGCTACCTGTTTTGCCATTTCCCTCCAAGCGCCTTCTCTTTCGGTTTTTGCCAACGCCGCAGCACTGGCATCCAACTTAGACAACATCTTATTGTATTCTTTTACAAGGCTTCCAATTTCATCATTGCGATTCCATTGAATGGCTTCATTTATTTTACCAAGATTAATCTTCTTCATTTTTTCACTTATTACAGCAAATGAATCTGTAATCCGGTTTGTAATAAACAATGCCACTATACCAGCCATTAGAAAAATAAATGCATTAAGGATAATAATGGTTACTAGAAAATTGGCAATTTCCTGTTGCAGTTTATTTTCAGATGTGAAATAAGGGATATTTAGATACGCAGAAGTATTGCCCTGGCTATCAAACACCGGTACATAACTGCTCACATAACTAAGGTTACCGATATGCTCTTTTTGAAAATACTGTACCTCTCTCCTGTTATTCAGATGATAATAAGCTGTGGGGTCCATCTTTGTGCCCACGATCCCTTTTACATAAGGCAAGGGAAGAGATGCAAGTTTCAAATCACCTTTTAAATCGTAAATATTTACGTCTACCCCATGTCTCTCTGCTATATTGATAATATTTTTTTCAAATCCACGGGCAGCAGACTTATCAATTAATAACATAGAGTCTGTAAGTTTCCAACCTTCCGAAAAAGAGATAGCCACCTGGCTTTTCATGATCTGAATAGCCCTGCTTAATTTTTCCTGGTTGTTGCTTTCATACCTGCTGATGAAAAACAAAATAGTGGTAACCCCTATGACAATAAATGAAAGGGCACTGATAAAAATAATGATGCCATGAATTTGATTCCGTATGGTTAATTGCCAATAATCTCGAAGCTTATTTGGATTGAGTCTTGAACGGATAAATACAGTTAGCATCCAGAATAAAGAAACAAGCAACAGGAAGGCGCAAAAGAAATAAGAAAACAACGTAATCGTTTCAAGTGTTAGCCTGTTTTCTTTCACAATCACTATAAATTTCTCGGCCCCTGCATGAAACCATAATTCATCGTAGTTATTTTTATACACCATCCTGTATTCTCCCCCATTAAAATTGGGACGAACAAGTGTGGATGAAAAAGGATAATCATTGTGACTGCTGATGAGCTTGCCTTTATTATAAATCGCAAAAGCATAAGTAGAAGAATTCTCAATAGCTGTATTACTGCCCTTGCTGAACAATTCAGGATAAGACATATCGCTCTTAATTCTTTTTGGACTCACCACTATAAAAATGGTACCCAGAAAATTGCCCGAAAAATCTACAATGACTTTTTTACTGATATAATTAAACCGATCATAAGATTCATCATAATAATACAAACCTTCTATAGCCGTAGGTTTAGATTGTGTGTTTAATATGCTGTTTAACTGATTATACACAATCTTATCTTCATTAAATAAAGCGTTTTCATATTCATCAAATGAATAAATACGGGTATCATATCGGTTGGTAAACCCCGAAATATTATTGTTGACCAGACTATCTTTTAAAAATTTATTGGAGGCTGGGTTTTTAAGCCTGCTAAAATTGTCGGAAAGAAATTCAAGCCTGAAATCAGTAAGCATCGAATTAAGCATCGACTCACTTGCAGGATCGGTTTTACTGGCCAATACCTCTGCATAATGATACCTGTTGCGCAATTCTTTCCTGTTATTTTCCACTATGATAAGGATGGTCATTGATAAAGAGAAAAAAACAATCCAGAATACCAGTTTAGAACTCACGATACGGGTAGTAACCAGGTCTAGATAACTACTGTTAAGAAGAAACAAGAATAATAGTAACCAGCCCATACTAAATAACTCAAGCCCCTCCTGCCATAAACCGATATTAAAACTCAGGAAAATTAATCCTAGAACAGTTACGCCTAAATACAACTCGATAAAAACAGCGGAGAAAAATGGTCTTACGAAGTATAACAATAACTGGCATAAAAAATAAAAAGCTACTGCCATACAACAAAGAATCACAAACGATAACCAGCTATAAATATTTAATGAGAAAAAATTGATTACATCAAAAGATATTTGTGAATCTGAAATTAAAGAACGAATAATATGAACATTGGCAAAGGTTGCTGTTAACATAATAAGGGCACAAATACCTAGCAGTATCCATTTTTGATTAGGGCCAGAGAGTTTAATCCGTATCTTTTTCTCCTGCATCTGATGCCTGGTAAACATGATAATCCAAACAAAAAGCAGCGCATTAATCAATAAGTCACCCAGAGATCTTAGTATAACCCCTGAACCATAAATAGTGGGATCAAATAAGCCTAACTGCCGCAGGTTTAATGGTACCGGAAAAATATAGCTGATAATACGTAATACCAATATACTTCCTGTAAGAAACACAATCGCATATACTACACTTTTTTCGGCTGCAAAATATACTGCACAAAGTTGTATAAAAAGCAATACCAGAAAAGCTGCAATAATTTTAAACCAAACCGAAATAATATTATCCTTAATAATAACAGTAGCCGTTTTTTCTACTAGGTAAAATAAAGGAAAAGCATGTATTGATTTTACGGTTCCCCTTTTGGCAGTTCCTGGAAAAACATCATACTGCTGTCCTGTAAGAGGATTATCAACAAAGTCATTTTTTAGATAATCATTGGTAACAATATAATTCCACTTTATCGGGATCAATGCAATAGACAAAAAACCTGCACTGTCATATTTATTCCAAACATAAAATCCATTCGGTAATGCAACAAATCCGGCATTTTGGGGAGAACGTAGTATACCCGAATCGGGCAAAACAATTTGAGTATTCCAGTATCTTAATGCGGTCTTTCCGGAAGCATCCGGTTTATAAAGGAATAAATAATAATTTTTGTCCTGCAGCTTTTTACTTTGCGTTGCAGAGATACCCTTATTCAGGAAAAGTTTATTAACCAGGCTATCTTTTGTTAATTCCGAAAAATCCTTCTCCGCCTTGTTGACGTATCCGGTCATTTTCCTCTGAACAGATGTTATATTGGAATAAGAAAACCAGTAATTATTAATTAGAAAAGATAAAGTGATCAGCCACGCCGCCGCTACCAGCAGGTATAGATTTTTTTTTAAGAAGTCGGGGATGATAATATTTTTAAACAAAAGCTGTCTGGTTTTTTAAATATGGGTTTCTTTCATTTTATTCCAAAGGATATCCAGTTCGCCCAATGTCATATCATGCAACTGTTTATTTTCCAATTGGGCTGCTGCTTCCATGCCGTTAAAACGATTCATAAATTTTTTGTTGGTGCGCTCTAGAGCATTTTCAGCATCTACCTGCAAAAACCTTGCAAAATTTACCAAAGAGAAAAAAACATCCCCCATTTCATCTTCCATTCGGTCCTTATTCCCCGTTGCCACTGCTTCTTCCAGTTCCAGTAATTCTTCTTTTACTTTATCCCATACCTGAGCACTATCCTCCCACTCAAACCCTACTGATTTAGATTTTTCCTGCAGTCGAATGGCTTTTACCATTGCGGGCAATGATTTTGGAACTCCCCCCAAAATAGTCTTTTTGCCTTCCTTCAGTTTAATTTTCTCCCAATTCTGTTTTACATCCTCTTCATTATTCACTGTCACATCCCCGTAAATATGTGGATGCCTGACAATCAGTTTTTCACAAATACCATGTAAAACCTCCTGCAGCGAAAACTCATTTCTTTCTGCACCCAGTTTCGCATAAAATACAATATGCAACATCAGATCGCCTAATTCTTCTTTTATCCCTTTCCAGTCATTATCCGTAATAGCATCTGTAAGCTCATAAGTTTCTTCAATGGTTAAATGCCGAAGGGTTTCAATGGTTTGTTTTTTATCCCATGGACATTTTTCTCTTAGCTCATCCATTATTTGTACAAGCCTTGTAAATTCTTTTGCGGTTGATTCCATATATTAAACTTTTAAAAAGGAGAAAATTAAAAACACTAGAAATAAGAGAATAACGATGATAAATCTCCAGAAACCCACCAATACAAACTTCAATATTGTTTTACCCCTGCCCTGTCCATAAAAATTACGCATGGCTTTATACTCGTAATAAAACAAAACCGGAATCAGAAACTTTGCCACTGTTTCTAACCAAGCCCAATGTATATATTGACTCAACTGGCTGAATGAAATCATTAATAGTAAAACAATAAAATAGAATATATACAAATGAACCGTGTATATACCATGACTCACCAGATAAAATTGCTTTTGCCTGAAATAAATCAACTTTAAGAACAATGCAAACAAAGGCAATGATACAAACAACATTTGCGGAAAATTATGCAGCAAAATATTAAAGAGATTACTGATTAACTTTCCCTGATCATCGTTATACTTTTCTTTAATATCAAATTGTTTGTACATCAACTGCCGCTTTAGCCAGTTATCCTTTCTCACTCCAATTTTTAAGACCGAATCATAGGCAGCCCTGCTTGCAAATTCCTCATAATAGAATATCTTATTCTTCTTATCAGCACTGTCTTTTATCAACACACTATCTTTTCCAAGTTCGTCTAAATATGTTTGGGAAGCCTTTCGTCCAGTACTGTCTCGAATATCCTTTGCTGTATTAGGCGAAAAATCAATGGCCTTATCGAAGGTTTTTTCATCTACATGAAAGGTTGAAAAAAAAATAAAGAAAAAAACAAAGGAGGTAAATATATACATCCGCACAGGATTCAAATAACTGTTTCGGCGCCCCATTTTATATTCGGCAGAAAGAAAGCCGGGTTTAAAAACGAGGAGCTTTAGCGTACTGAAAAATTTACCATCAAAATGGGTGATATCATTAAAAAAATGTGTGATCAAATGCCATACAGACTCTTCCGGCTCCAGATTTTCCTGGCCACATATATGACAAAACCTTCCATCTACCTGTGCATTACAATTAAGGCAGTTTTTTTCTTTTCTTTCTTTTAAATGACTCAAGGAAGTTAATTTTGTTAAAAATAATAAAGTTTTGGCTGCCACTGACCTTAAAGCCAATATTAGGACCTTACCTTCGTTAAAAGATAATTATTACAATATGAAAAAAACCGGTTTGCTGTTCATTATAGGTTGCCTGGCGGCAATGGTATCTTCTGCACAGTTTTATTACAAAGACATTATTAGTAATAAACAGTTGCTTTCCGACATGACTGCTTATAAACAAAACAAGGTTAAAACGATCAATATAAAAAGCTTTGAAGACGATGGAACTGCCAGTGAGGGTTTTACCTGCCAGAAAAAATTCTCTAAAGACTACAGCAAGGTTACCCTATTTACAAATGCTGCCATTTCAGGGGCATCTTTACAAACGGCTACATTCAATGACAATGGATTACTTGCAAAAACCTACGATAGCTCCGAAATTTCTATAACTACCAATCTTTACAGGTATGATTTTATGGACCGTATCCATTCAATCCTTTCTTCTATCCGTTCTCAGGATGATGATTTTACTAATGAAATCAGAGAAGAACATATTTACCAGTACAATGAAACCGGCCAGGCAGAAAAAATGATTCGGGTAAAAAATTTCACAGACAGTACCACTATTTTATTTGCATTAGACGAAAACGACAATGTGGGTATTGAAAAAGATACAAAGAACGGAACAAAATTTTATTACTATTACGATGCAAAAAGAAGAATTACAGACATCGTTCAGGAAAATGATTTTAAGAAAGGATTGCAGCCGGATTATATTTTCGAATACAATAACAGCGCAGGCCTACTTTCACAAATGACTACAACCGAAGAAGGTGGAAACTACTATTATATCTGGAAATATTCCTATGAAAATGGTCTGCGGGTTAAAGAAAAATGTTTCAACAAAGAAAAAAGATTGATGGGCACCATCGAATACGAATACAAATAAATGACCCTGTTTCAAACAGTGATATTTTATGCTGGCCAATTAAAAAGATTAAAGAAAAATGAACAAAGAAAAAATACTTAAATCAAGTTTATTTTTTGCTATAGGAATTGCCATTTTCGCATCCTGGCTAAAAATTGTTCACAGACCCGGTGCAGAAAATTTAATGCTGCTAAGTTTTCTGGCAGGAGCCATTTTTATAATAACAGCCATTCGGGAAGTAACCAGCTCTCAAAAAATTGACCGGCCGGAAAAAATCATGTGGGTGTTGGGATTCCTGTTTTTTACAGGAATTGCAGGGCTTATCTATGTTTTTTCGGCAAGAAAAAGAGTTGTTTAACCCTTTATTGCCACCCGTCAAAATATTGAACGATTTTTTTATACCCACCCCCTTTTAGCCTTAAAATAGCTACCAGCAGGTTTCTCCACTCAACCAAAAATATTTGCACACAATCGGGCCATTTATATTTTTTTTGCACGACTGTATTGAGTTTGCTTAGTTTTCAACAATATCTTAATAAATCCTTTACAATTATTTAATATTCATTAGTAATGTTGTAGTGTATTTATGGTGAAGCAGTTTTACATCTAACTGATTCATTAAAAGGGAATTCGGTGCAAATCCGTAACTATCCCCGTAGCTGTAAATCCCTTTCCGCAAAAGCGGAGCAAATTTCTGAAATACAACCGCCACTGTTCTACATTCAGTTTTATAACTAAATGCGATGGGAAGGCTCAGAAAAATGGGAAAGTCAGAAGACCTGCCATAAATACAAAAGTTAAAATGCTTTCGGGAGAAAGGCCAAACTGAAACACTGTAGGAAAAATTTTCCTTGTAATCAGCCCCACCCTTTTTCGGAAATAAAAAAACAAATACACCTGCTGTTTTGCAGGATCAAAATAGATAGACCAATGAACAAAGAAGATGAAGTTTTATTGAGGGAAAACAAAGACCGCTTTGTGATACTTCCAATCAAGTATCCCCAGATTTGGGAACAATACAAAAAACACGAAGCAAGCTTTTGGACTGCTGAAGAAATAGACCTTGGAAGTGACATGAAAGACTGGAATGCTTTGAATGATGGCGAACGTCATTTCATTTCGCATGTATTGGCATTTTTTGCAGCCAGCGATGGTATCGTAAACGAAAACCTTGCGGTGAACTTTATGAGCGAGGTTCAATTACCGGAGGCAAGATGTTTTTATGGTTTCCAGATTATGATGGAAAATATACACAGCGAAACCTACGCTTTATTAATTGATACTTATATCAAAGACCCCATTGAGAAAGATCACCTTTTTCATGCCATCGATACGGTGCCAGCTGTTAAGAAAAAAGCAGAATGGGCTTTACGTTGGATTGAAAATGGATCTTTTGCAGAACGCCTTGTTGCATTTGCTGCAGTAGAAGGAATTTTCTTTAGTGGTAGTTTCTGCTCTATTTTCTGGCTAAAGAAAAGAGGCCTTATGCCGGGACTTACTTTTAGCAATGAATTGATAAGCCGTGACGAAGGATTGCATTGTGAATTTGCTTGTCTATTGTATAGCATGCTCAATACCAAACTAAGCCAGGAAGAAGTTTACAGCATTATCATTGATGCCGTAGAAATTGAAAAAGAATTTATCAGCGAAGCACTACCGGTTAAACTGATTGGTATGAATGCCGACCTGATGAAACAATATATAGAATTTGTTGCCGATCGTTGGCTGGATGAACTGGGTTATCCTAAAAAATACCTGGCAACCAATCCTTTCGACTTTATGGAAATGATCTCCCTTGAAGGTAAAACGAACTTCTTCGAAAAAAGGGTAGGTGATTACCAAAAATCGGGTGTAATGAATGGAAATAAAGAATCGCAGACTTTTAGTGTAGATGAAGACTTTTAAGGATACAGAATGTATGGTTAGTGAAAAATCGAAAACCATACATTAAAAATTATATATCACAAACTATAGATCACAAATTATAAATATCAAATATGGAAGTAATTAAAAGGGGTGGCAAAAAAGAGAGCGTAAAATTTGATAAGATCACAGCAAGAATTGAAAAATTGTGCTACGGATTAGACAGGCGTTTTGTTAGCGCAGTAGATGTTGCCAAAAAAGTAATTGAAGGTTTATACGATGGCGTTCCAACAACTGAATTGGATAACCTGGCTGCAGAAACAGCTGCATCACTTACAGTAAAACACCCCGACTATGCATTACTTGCCAGCCGTATTGCGGTGAGCAACCTTCATAAAAACACGATTAAGAGTTTTTCTAAAACGATGGAGTTATTGTATAACTACCAGGATGCCAAAACAGGTAAATTCCTGCCGCTGCTTGCTGATGATGTTTGGGAAATTATCCGCGACAATGCTGAATTACTGGATTCTACCATCATATACGACAGGGATTATGGTTTTGACTATTTCGGATTTAAAACACTCGAAAAATCTTACCTACTGAAACTAAATGGTAAAGTGGCCGAACGTCCGCAGCATATGTATATGAGAGTGGCCATTGGTATCCATAAAAATAATATCGAAGAAATTATCAAAACTTACAACCTCATGAGTGAACGCTGGTTCACACATGCCACTCCTACATTGTTTAATGCAGGATCTCCAAAACCTCAAATGAGTTCCTGCTTTTTGCTAACCATGAAAGATGATAGCATTGATGGGATTTATGATACATTAAAACAAACAGCCAAAATATCACAAAGTGCAGGTGGTATTGGATTAGCTATTCACAATGTTCGTGCAACCGGCAGTTATATTGGTGGTACCAACGGCACCAGCAATGGTATTATTCCTATGCTGAAAGTATTTAACGATACTGCCCGCTACGTAGATCAGGGCGGCGGAAAACGCAAAGGCGCTTTTGCCATTTACCTGGAACCATGGCATGCAGATGTATTTGAATTCCTTGACCTGCGCAAAAATCACGGCAAGGAAGAAATGCGTGCAAGAGATTTATTTTATGCATTATGGATCTGCGATCTTTTTATGAAAAGAGTGGAAGCCGATGCAGAATGGAGTCTTTTCTGCCCCAACGAAGCTCCGGGCCTGCAGGATTGTTACGGCGAAGAATTTGAAAAACTATACGAAAAATACGAGCGTGAAGGCAAGGCCAGAAAAACCATTAAAGCGCAGGATCTGTGGTTTGCCATTCTAGACGGACAAATTGAAACCGGCACACCATACATGTTGTATAAAGATGCTGCCAACAGCAAAAGCAATCAGCAAAACCTGGGAACCATCAAAAGTTCCAACCTTTGCACAGAGATCATGGAATTCACTTCTCCTGATGAGATAGCAGTATGTAACCTTGCTTCACTGGCTTTGCCAAGGTTTGTAATCAACGGCAAGTTTGATCATGAAAAATTATACGAAGTAACCTATCAGGCTGCTTTGAATTTGAATAAAATCATAGATAACAATTATTATCCGGTTGAAGAAGCTCGTACTTCCAATTTGCGCCACCGACCTATAGGCCTTGGCGTGCAGGGTTTGGCTGATTCGTTTATTTTATTACGTCTGCCATTTGAAAGTGACGAAGCAAAACAACTGAACAAAGAAATATTTGAAACCATTTATTTTGCAGCAATGACTGCAAGCAAAGATCTTGCAATTAAAGAGGGCCCTTACGAAACCTTTGCCGGCTCACCGGTAAGCAAAGGTATTTTCCAGTTCGACATGTGGAACGTAGAGCCAACCCTTCGCTGGGATTGGTACACACTAAAAGCGGCTGTGATTAAACATGGTGTGCGCAATTCTTTATTGGTTGCACCGATGCCAACGGCTTCTACTTCACAAATACTTGGTAACAACGAATGTTTTGAACCATATACTTCCAATATTTATGTACGCCGTGTATTAAGCGGAGAATTTGTTGTAGTAAACAAACACCTGCTTAAAGACTTGGTTGAATTAAATCTTTGGAATGATGAAATGAAAACAAAAATCATTTCACATAACGGATCTGTACAAAAAATAGATGGCATTCCGGATCATATTAAAGAAGTGTACAAAACAGTTTGGGAAATCAAACAACGTGCATTAATTGATATGGCTGCCGATCGTGGCGCATATATTTGCCAAAGCCAGTCACTGAATTTATTTGTAGATACACCAACCAACAGCAAATTAACTTCTATGCATTTTTATGCATGGCGTAAAGGCTTAAAAACAGGTATGTATTACCTGCGCAGCAAAGCCGCTACGCAAGCTGTACAGTTTACAGTAGAAAAACAAGGAGGAAAATCTACCGAACCACTAATAGATAACCAAAACCTTACTGTCGTAGATGCATCAACGCCTGCTATTGTAGAAGGACAAGTATGTACGATGGAAGAAGGTTGCATCAGTTGCAGCGGTTAATACAACTATTCATTTAAATGATACATCTAGCCGCCTGTTAATAAAATAGCAGGCGGCTTTTTTGTTATGTACTATGAATGCTTCAGGAAATCCGATTAAAACTGGTACCCCATTCTAAAACTAATCCTGCTAAGTTTATAAACTGTTTCATTTTTATAAGGAAATCCCGTATCAATGGAAGTTTCTGTTTCTGTGATATTTTTTAGTGTATTCCCAATACTAAAAAAAAGATGACTTTTACGGCTGGTTTTTATTTTTATTCCCATCCCTGCATCGATGTATAAATTTCCTGAAGTGCTGAAAGAAGAAAAAGGATTTATCTTTTTATTGTCTTTTAAAATTAAATGACTACCGGCATCTGCATATAAAAACAAATGGCTTTTTTTAAATTCAAATGCTCTTTTCACATCTATAAATACAGGCAAGGATCTTTCAAAATAATCATCCATTCCAAAACCTGCACCCACAAACCATTTATTAAAGGCAATACCATTCACTGTTTGAACGGTCACTGCAAGAGGCGATTGTCCTGCCACAAAACCAAAAGAATTATAAGAGTTAAAAACAAACGGCGTCTTTTTTTGTGCAAATCCATCTACTTGACTTATTAAAAAAACGACGCTCAATAGCAAATACTTCATACTAATTATTTGAAACAGCCATTTTAGAAAGCAACTTTATATCTGCAGCATTGCTATAATCATACTGATACAATCCATCTTTAGCTAACACCAATGCAATATGATTAAAAGCAATCACATCGTTCGCTTCAGCCATCATAAATTGTTTGATCTGAACAATAGAAAGCGCATTGGTTGCATTAAATACTTTTAAACCATCATTGCCATCACAAATAAATAATAGGTTGCCGTCTTTGCTCAGCCCTCGGGGATTGGTTAAAAAATAAGTTTTAATCAAGGAGGGTGAAAGAATATTTGAAATATTTAAAACTTCCAGTTGATTTGTAAATCCCTGGCATTTAGTACCCGAATGTAAAGTTACATAAGCAATACTATCATCTGCAATTACCGGATCGCAGGTACGTACATGCTGAAAAGTTCCCTGCTTCACAGGGCTAACAGGATTTTGAACACTGTAGATAAGCATACCCGAATTGGTTCCAATAAACAATTTATCCTTAAAAGGAAACAATGTTTCAATTCCCCAACCAAGGCTTATAGAATTGGAAAGTACAGGATGCTGTGCTGCTGCAATATTAATCACCTTTAAAGAATCGTTGGAAACCGTATACATATAATCATTGATCAACGCAAACCTTGCCAAAGAACCGCTAATACCCACAGGAGTTCCTGCCGCACTGCCGTTAGACAAGCCCGCATCCATCGTAGTAAACAATACACCTCCGCTATAAACCTGCGTATTGGTATTACAATCCATTTCATTGGTAACTGTTTTTTTTACCCAGTCATAAATAACCTGATTCGAATCAGTGTTGTACCCATAATAATAACGTTCAGGAAAAACATTGGATACAAATTTTACTACCAATACATTGGCAGGATTGCTAATATCCATTACCACCAGATCTGTGTAAAAATCTGCATAAAGGATATTGCCTTTTACCGCTATATCTACATTACCTGGCAGGTCTATAAAAGACATATTAAGTGGAGAAGAAGGATTGCTGTTATCAATAACGTGAATGCCTTTATCTACCTCGTTTAAAAAGATATAATTGCCTTTAATATAAATTTTTCCGGGGTTAACAATAGCTCTGGGTGCATTACTCTTAATATTCGCTCGCACTTCTGCGCTTGTTTTATACAAGGGTTGAAAATAGGTATAAGTATAACTGTTTTTACATACATCTTTTACACAAGATATTTGTAAAAATAAAAACATAATAAGTAAACCTGAAAGGGCCACATTAACTGAAAACTTTTTCATCATAAATCATTTTAATAACTGACAATACTTTTGTGCTTAGCGTTGCATTGGCAAAAATAAAATAAAGGGGCCACAATATTTGTGGCCCCTTTATTTATATAATTTATTATGTATAATTAATTTGCCAGCACCTTCCACATCTCTTCTGCTACCATTTGGTTTCCTTTTTCGTTTAAATGCACACGATCAGTAGTTAATATACCCGATTCTTTGTTATCAGGATTATTGTCTACTCCATACTGCATAAATATCTTTCTCAGATCTACCAATGAACAATTATACTGCCCCGATAACTTGCGGATCACATCGCTATAGGCATCTAAGTCCTTATCCTGTGGATTGTCTCCATTTCTTTTTTCGCCAATCGCTGCAGGTGTAACCAGAATAACTTTTATTTTTTTTGCCTGCATCTTTTTGATAAGTGCCACATAAAATTTTTCATATTTAACGATATCTGTACCAACGCCGGAAGTTTTGTGCCACACATCATTTACACCTACCCAAATAACCACCACAGAAGGTTTTTTATTTAAAACATCCTCCTCCAAACGCAGGTAGAGATCATATACCTTATTACCTCCAATACCCGCCCCTGTTAGCTCATATTTATTTTGCTGCCCCAAATCATTCACCATGGTTTGAATACGATCAATATACCCCCCTTTGTTCACTCCCATTTGAGTAATAGAATCACCAAAGAATATAATCTTTGTTTTCCGAGGCTTAACCATTGCCATAGAAGCAATCATCACAAGCAATAAAATAATTTTTTGCATACTTTAAATTGGTTTATTTTTTTAAGAAATGTAAAATCAGTTTCCAGGTAGTTTCATCCTTATCAAAAACAGTATTCAAACCCTGTTCTTCCATTGGAGGATCTCCCATATAATCATCACTGGCTTTCCAGAAAACCTGGCCTTCTATAGGCCTCGCAGTTCCTCCAAATGCCCAGAAATTACAGCCGGCAATAGGACCTCCAGAAAGAACACTTTGTTGCCAAATGGTAAAGATAGTTTCGTAATACCTGTTTCTGAAACTGGTCGCACTTTGTTGGTTATATTGCTGATGATCTCTTGGTAAACCAAACTCCTCTATAACAAGTGGTTTATTTAATTTATTGGCAACTGCCACATGTTTATTGATATATTTTTCTGTTTTGATTATTACACTTTTATAATCCTTAGCCATATCTGTTCCTTTAAACCATTGCCAGTTTTTGGGCCAAATATGAATGGTTAGATAATTGATATTTTTATCCCGATGGATGGATTTATAAACCCTCATTTTCTCCGTTCCTATATACCCTTCCGTACCAATGGTTACCAAATGATTTTTATCAAGCGTTTTAATAGTTGCTGCAACAGTGCTGATCCATTTTTTATAAGACTTTATTGCTGCCGGTCTCATAGGTCTGGGCTCATTCGCAATTTCCCAAGACATAATGGCTTCGTCTTCTGTATACTTTTTATTGGTCAACTGATTGGTTCTATTCAACACCAACATCAGTTGTTTATTATACGCTTCCAAACAGGGAGCACAGTCATAAAATTTACTACCAATATCCCGGGTCTCATCCCAACTAAGCTTTCTTTCCAAAACGGAGTCTGCAACCAAACCATTCCAATTGAGGTACTGCAAAAAACCGCCCGACCACTCCCAGTTATTACTTAAATACAATACAGCCTTCATATTTCGTTTCCCCATTTCTGCAAGTAAATAATCAAGCCCTTTCAACATATCGGTATTAAAAACACCTTGGCTTGCTTGTAAGGGCGGCCCTACCCTTTGCACACCAATAATATTTCCACTGCCCTCTGCTCCCACCAATACCCTTAAATTATTAACGCCGTGATTGTTCAAAAAATCAAGTTCATTTTTTAACCTTATTTTTCCTGCTTCCGAAGTAGCCAATAATCCTGCATACCAATAATTGGCTCCTATATAATGATACGGTGCCCCATTAACCAAAAATTTTGTTTTATTGGAAGTGATATATGCAGATTGCGCATTGGCGAACACAATACCAAAACTTAGAAGCAACAATAAAATATACTTTTTAAACATTTTATCTCTTTACTATTTACGCATGGGATTTAATACTACAAAAGCGGATGATTGTTTTGACAAACGAATTTACAGTATATGTTTTATATTAAACCCTAAGGAATATACAAGCCATGTATGGCTGTTCCACAGATGGAGCATCTGCTGAATTTTTTATTCAAATGGTTTTAGAGTGAATGCTCAATCTAAAAATTTAACGGTAAAAAAAAGATCAAACTCCTTTTTGGCAAAAGTAAAATTCGTTCCGCCCCGCCGGGGCGGGTAAGTGCCAATGAATCAACCCCTCCGCACTTTGCATGCCTTGCTATTACCTCATACAACGAACAGAGAAACCACGAGCCTTATAGTCGTTGTTCCAGATTACAATGCTCATACCGAAGTTCACGAAGCGGTACCCGGCAACCTCTGTACCGACCTCCGTCGAACTCCACCAGTATCCATCGGTGCCAACGTAGTCGAATGCCCCATAGTTGCCATAGGTGCCACGGACACCACCCGGAAGGCCTGAAAATCCACTGCTATTATCAGCTCCTGTATTTGGGAAGTCCCACCTTGTTGTACCCGCCACTTTCATCTTGCCACCGGCTACAGCGTCTCCGCCCAATGTATAACTTAACATTGTCCACTCATCATCATTTGGTATATGCCAGCCCGTTGGCGCCAAACCTCTACTATCATTCACTGCATACCAATTATACAACTTGCCATAAAGTGAACCATTTGCAGGATCATTGTTATAATAACACCAAGCTCCTGTTGTTAATGCTGCCCATGCAGTTGCATCTGTAACATATGGAATAGGGTCACCGTTACGATAAGTAGTTACCTCTAAATTCTTTTCCATCCAATATTGTTCACCAATCAAAACACTGGGGTAGTTTACAGCAGTAAGTGATACCCAGCCTGTACTTGATTTGAACTCCAGTCCTTTTGTTGTTGTATTATATATAACCAGTCCTTCAGCAGGGCTTGCAATGGCATCCCGTTGCGTAGTGGTCATCCGAGGAGGAAGTAACCCCTGCGTAGTTGAGGTAATATCCAACTTAGCAGATGCATCGGGCGTACTGGTGCCAATGCCTATTTGTGCGTTTGCAGTAAATATTACCAATACTAAAATTGATAATAAAAGGGATTGCATTTTCATAAAATATTTTTTTAAACTCTTGCCTGGGTTAATAAATTTCTCTTCTCAGTAATTATAAAATTTAAAATGACCTAACTGCCCGCGTACTATAACCATAGCTATTTTTAGTGGCAACACTCTGAATACCGGTACTGAAAGGCTGTAGCCAGGCGTAGATGTCACTATTTTCGGACGAACTCCAATACAGGGCAGAACCAAATCCACCAATGGCTACCCTGTTTAAATATAGTTTGTTCAATTCATCTTTACTGGGTAAATACCAGTCACTATACCCACCCAATACCAGGTCACCACATAACCTTGCCGGAATGCCAGCAGTTGCACAGGCAGCCATGATATCAATGGTGTTTTGGTTTCCTGTACCAATAGCCGTACCATCGGCACCCGGTATAATCGTGGGATAGCAACCCCAAGGAATTGCCCCGGCACCTGAACCCTGGATGGTGGTGGCAACGATCAGTCCGTGCAGTGTACCTACATTATATCCAGGGTCTCCACTTACTAATATATAACCCACTATACCTCCCATATAACTATCACCGATAGCTAAAATTGTTGTGAAACTTATTTCTGATCCATAAGCTGTTCCTGCACTATTGGTACCATAGGCACGCACAAAATAGGTTGTGTTTGGTAATAACCCGGTGATACTGCTTGAAAATATTCCGGTACCCGTACCATTTGATGTTTTAGTACTTAATGCAGTAGTTGGGCCCGTAGATGTACTCCAACAAACTCCACGGACTGTAACAGCCGCACCTCCATCCGATGTGATATTGCCCCCGCTAGTAGCCGTAGTACTTAAAATAGTGCTGGCTGATACAGTTGCAGCCACTGAAGGAAAAACACCTGATGTTGCTCCACCTATCATGTTCGTCCATATGCTACCATTATAAACCTGCATTTCGCCTGAAACGCCACAATTTGAACACCAGATTTGCAAGCCTGCCACCGGTGTAACAATGGCTGTTTTTTGGGCATAGGTCATACGTGGTGGCAATAACCCTTGCGTGGTTGAGGTAATATCCAACATAGCAGAAACTGCTGCTGTTGCAGTACCAATACCTACCTGTGCATACAAACACAATTGCAACAAAATAAAAATGGGTAATAAGAAGATTAGTTTTTTCATCTTTAGATTATTTGTGTTATTATTTTAAAAACGACCCGCCCCTGCGGGTAATGAAAAATAGTCAAATGAATCAAGTCCGATAGCTATCGGACTAATCCCTGAGGCAACGAACAGAAAACCCGATTCTCTTATTGGTGTCGTT